>NZ_JBYTAG010000016.1:0-104504 GCF_058787995.1 Cupriavidus sp. FW305-27 | reverse complement strand
GAGGAAGCGCGCAAGACGCAGATCATCGAGACCTCCTCGGGCGACTTCTACGGCAAGGGCTACCAGGACGTGCAGCACCGCGTGCCGAAGATCGGCAACACCGTCGACGAGCTGGGGTGGGAACCGAGGATAGGGATGGAGGCGTCGCTGCGGCGGATCTTCGAGGCGTATCGCACGCACGTGACGGAGGCAAGGACGTTGGTGAACCAGGGATGAGTTTCGACACGTGTCGCAGGCCCGAGGCACTTGCCTGACCGTGAGTGCTCCCTCTCCCGCAAGCGGGAGAGGGAGCACTCACGCAGCGTGCCCAAGCACCAGGCACGCGCGCAGCCTCAGCCGGCCGACACCTCGATCCGCCGCGGCCTCGCTTCTTCCCTGCGCGGGATCGTAAGCTTCAGCACGCCGTCCTGCAGGTTGGCTTCGATACGCGAAGCGTCGAGATCCGGGCTGAGCGTAAACGTACGCGCATAGCGAGGCTGCCGAATCTCGGCAAGCTGCACGCGCAGGCTCGCGGGCGTCGGCACGACGGCTTCGCCTTCGATGCGCAGGCTGCTGTCGTGCACGTTGACCTCGAGGTTCTCGCGCGGCACGCCGGGCAAATCCGCCCAAAGCGTGACCCCGGCGGGAGTCTCGTAGATATCGACCGCGGGCACCAGCGTCATGGCCTGGGTTTCCGCGCGGCGTTGCGCGACAGCGCCGCCCTGGTCACCCTGGCCGCTTGTGTTCTGGTCGCGCTGGACGACCTGGTTCGAATCGCTCATGGCTTTCTCCTCACGTTAGCTGACGGTGATCGCGCGCGGACGCGACGCTTCGCGCTTGCCTACGCTGATCGACAGGCAGCCGTTGGTATAGCGTGCCTGCACCTTGTCGGGATCAGCCGACTGCGGCAATTCGATCACGCGGCGGAAGCTGCCGAAGAAGCGCTCCTGCGCATAGGGCCGCACCTCGGCTGCGCCTTCCGGCTGCACCTGGGCACGCTCGCCGCTGATGGTCAGCAGGCCCTTGTCGATCGATACCTCGAGCTGGTCCGTCTTGATGCCGGGTGCGAATACCACGATCTCGATCGAGTCATCGGTCGTGCCGATATTCAGCGGAGGGAACCCCCCGAAACGCCCGGAGCGCAGGCTGGTTGGAAACCCGCCGAAGAGATTCGCCATCTGCCGTTGCATCCGGTCGAATTCACTGAACGGGTCGGTCCCGAAAAAGAAGTCACTCATGGTTAGATCCTCCTTCTATGCAGCGGGGAGGCGCAGGACCCTGATGTAGTGCACCTGGTCTCCTGCCAGGCCGCTGCAAACCAACGGAAAACACGCAGTGCCGCGTCGCCGCGACGACTGGGCAATCCATAATTAGTGCTGTCCCGCGCGGATTTCAAGGGGGGCGGATAGCGGGAAAATCGGACGCTGGCAGGTATCGGCCGCGTCACAGCCATCGGTCCGGGATTTCAGGCGCCAGCGCGGTCGAAGCCGGCCTTGCGCGCCAGCACGATCGCCTGCGCGCGGTTTTCCACTTCCAGCTTGGCGAAGATGCTGGTGATGTGGTTGCGCACGGTCTTCTCGCACAGGTCCAGGTGCGCGGCGATCTGGGCGTTGTCGCGGCCCTGCGCGATCAGTTCGACGATATCGCGCTCGCGCCGGGTCAGTGCACTGAAGGCGGGATCTCGCACCGGTTCCGTGGCCGGCAGGAAGGCGCGCACCTCGTCCAGCCAGCGCAGCCATGCGGGCTCGGTTTCCAGCAACAGGTGATTGCCGCTTTCCAGCGGCACGAAGCGCGCGCCGGGAATCTCGCTGGCGATCAGGCGTCCTTCGTCGAACGGCACACGCGCATCGCGCACCGCGTGCAGCACCAGTGTCGGGCACGATACCCGCGGCAGCAGCTTCACCACGTCGATCTCATTGAAGACGCGCATGAAGCGTGCGGCATTCAGCGGCGAGGTAGAGACCCGCTCAAGCTCGTTGAACCATGCATGCTGCTCGGCCGTGCCGCCGGGGATGAACTGGGTGGTAAAGAACTGGCGGAAGGCCGGATTCTCCTGGCCCCAGCCAAGCTCGGCGAGCTTGTTCATCAGCTCGGCCTCTTCCAGCAGGCGCTGGCTCAGGTTGTCGCGCTTCAGGCGCCCGCGCGCGTAACCGCCGTGCAGCACCAGGTGGCTGACACGTTCGGGATGCGCGACCGCGTAGGCGACGGCAATCGATGCGCCCTGCGAGATACCGAGCAGCGGAAAATGGTTGACCCCGGTGGCGTCGACGATGGTCTCCAGGTCGCGCAGCCAGGCATCGAAGGACAGGTCCTCGATCTCCCGGTCAGAGAGCCCGCAGCCGCGTTCGTCATAGCGGATCAGCGTATGCGTGGCGGACAGCGCCGTGATCATGTGGCTCCACACCGGGCTGCCCACGTCGAACTCCAGGTGGCTCATCCAGTTGGCCGCCTTGACCAGCGGTGCACCGCAGCCCGTGATGGCGTACGCAAGGCGAACGCCATCACGGCTGGTGCACAGGCGGAGCTGCTGCTTGAACATCGGCATGTCGGGGCCGCGCGGCACTGGGACGGCCGGCCGGCAGCCGCGGGCCGCGGCCGCCATGCGGGCGCACCGCGTGACTTCCCTAGCTTAGGCAAAGGATGGGCGGCGCAAAAGCGCCGTCGATCGCTCAGGACAGGCATTCCCCGCTGCCGCGTGCATCGCTGCGCGCGCCGTCGCTGAAACCATCGCGGGAACTGGTTCGCGCCCCCTCGGTAAAGGTATCAAAGCGTCCCATGCGCGCGCCATCCATGTAAGGATCAGGCTTGCGCATCGCATCCCGGTTCGGATCAAAGCCACGGACCACGCACACTGACATGCTGCCGCGCGCCACCACGGGCCGCATCGCGGCCTCGGCGGCAGGACTGCGCGCGCCCTCCGTGAAGGCGTCGCGCTGCGCGTTGTGGCGCGGCGCGGCAGCGGCCAGTGCTTCGCCATAGGCACCCGCATGGGCGGCATGACTGAAGCCGGCGGCGAGTGCGGCAGTGGCAAGCAGGGTCTTGGCAAGATTCTTATGCATTGCTATCTCCAACAGGGATGCCGGCGGCATTGCCGCGACGGCACTCCTCATGCAGGCGATCGGCTACGAAACGGCACGGGCCGCACGGGATCGCCTCGACCGTGCCAGCCGTTGCCTGGCGCAAGCCGCTGCCATCCCATCATGGGGCTGCGGCGCAGCGCCTGACTCCTGTATCAGTGGTATGCGGATGCGGGGAAGCGGCCGCCGTGCCTCAGTGCAGCCATGCGAGCATCGCGAACAGCGGTGCCAGCGACGGCAGCAGCCGCGCCGGACTGTGCCCGAGTGCCGCCAGGCACGCCGACCCGCGGTCGGCGGCCAGCAGCACCGCGGCGTGCCAGGCAACCGGATCCGTTGCCTGGCGTCCGCGCAGGGAGCGCGCCAGCGACAACGCGCGTCCCAGCTCGCGCGCCGGCGTGCCGTGATCGTGATTCAGCTCACGCAGTGAGGCGAGGCACGATTCCCAGTTCGCATGTGAATGACAGAGGACGTAGAGCAGCAGGAGCGCCGGCAGCAGCGATGGCAGCCACGGCGGCAACGCCCGTTGCAGTCGACGGATGCGACGGGTACCGTCGGCATGCCGGCTGGACTGGCGAGACCACTGCTGCAACGCGCACATGGCACAGGCTCCTTCTGGAAGGGACCGCCATGAAGGCGGTCAGTGACAAGCTGAGGGTTGCATTGTGTGGCGAGGGGCGGTGCGTACGCATGAGGCCGGTGTCCCGGGTCAGCGTCAGCAATGCGCGACTTCCCGGGACAAGCGCCCCGAGGGACGGGCTGCGGGTGGCGCATGGCAGGCAGGCGGCGCAAGCCGGGCAAAAGCAAAACCCCCGGATCGCCTGGCGGCGTGTCCGGGGGTCGCTGAGGCTCGACGGGAGCGGGCGCCGGGGCCCGCGCGTTCAGATCTCGACCTTGGTGCCCAGCTCCACCACCCGGTTGGCCGGGATCTGGAAGAAGTCCGACGGCTTGGCGCCGTTCTGGTGCATCCAGGCGAACAGGCTCTCGCGCCACATCGGCATGCCCGGCAGCTTGGACGGAATCACCGATTCGCGCGCGATGAAGAATGAGGTCTCCATCAGCTCGAAGTGCATGCCAAGCTTGCGGTCGGCCAGGTCCAGCACCCTCTGCACATCGGGCGTTTCCTTGAAGCCGTATTCGGACTTCAGGATAAAGACGCCGCCGCCAACGTCCTTGCAGCTCAGGCGATGGTCGTCGTCAACGTAGGGGATGTCGCGCGTGACGAAGGTCAGGAACACCACGCGCTCATGCAGCACGCGGTTGTGCTTCAGGTTATGCAGCAGCGACACCGGCACGGACTCGGTATTGCCGGTCAGGAACACCGCGGTGCCCTCAACCCGGTGCGGCGGATGCGCCAGCAGCCCGGCGATAAAGGGCTCGAGCGGGATGCCGTCTTCCAGGCTGCGCGCGCGCAGCAGCTTGCGGCCGCTGTACCAGGTCATCAGCAGGAAGAACGCGGCGCTGCCCAGCAGCAACGGGAACCAGCCGCCTTCGGCAACCTTGAGCAGGTTGGCGGCAAAGAACGACAGGTCCACCACGATGAAGGCCAGCCCGACCACGGCAACCAGCGCGGGGTTCCACTTCCAGACGCTGCGCATGCACACCGCGGCCAGGATGGTGGTGATGACCATGGTGGTGGTCACGGCGATGCCGTAGGCAGCGGCCAGGTTCTCTGACTTCTTGAACGAGATCACCACGCCGATCACCAGCACCAGCAGCAGCCAGTTGATCACCGGCAGGTAGATCTGGCCGATCTCTGCGGCCGAGGTGTAGCGCACGCGCATGCGCGGCAGGAAGCCCAGCTGGATCGCCTGGCTGGTCAGCGAAAACGCGCCGGAGATCACCGCCTGCGAGGCGATCACGGTGGCGCAGGTGGCCAGCAGCACCATCGGGATCTGCAGCAGATCAGGCACCATCAGGTAGAACGGGTTCTCGGCGCCGGCCGGGTTGTGCAGCAGCATCGCGCCCTGGCCGAAGTAGTTCAGCATCAGGCAGGGCATCACCAGCACAAACCAGCCGATGCGGATCGGGCGCGCGCCGAAGTGGCCCATATCGACGTACAGCGCCTCGGCACCGGTCAGCACCAGGAATACCGAGCCCAGCACGATAAAGGCCTGCAGCGCGTGCTCCACCAGGAAGGTGATGGCGTAGTACGGGTTGATCGCCTTCAGGATCTCCGGCGCCTGCACCAGGTGGAGAATCCCCAACCCCCCCAGCGCCAGGAACCAGGCGGTCATGATCGGCCCGAACAGCTTGCCCATGGTCGCAGTGCCATGGCGCTGGATCAGGAACAGCGCCGCCAGGATCATCAGCGTGATCGGTATCACGAACTGCGACAGCTGCGGCGCGGCGATCTCCAGCCCTTCCACCGCCGACAGCACCGAGATTGCCGGCGTGATGACCGCGTCGCCGTAGAACATGCAGGCGCCGAAGATGCCCAGCATCATCAGCACCCTGGCCCTGCCCGAGCGTGGCGCCACGGTGCGCAGCACCAGCGCCATCAGCGCCAGCACGCCGCCTTCGCCGTCGTTGTCGGCCCGCATCACGAAGACCACGTACTTGATCGAGACCACGATGATCATGGCCCAGAACAGCATCGAGATGACGCCCAGCACGGCCTCCGGGCTGAACATGATGCCGTGCTCCTTGCTGAAGCACTCCTTGAGGGCATACAGCGGGCTGGTGCCGATGTCGCCGAAGACGACGCCTACCGCGCCGAGCACCAGGGCGCGCGTGCTCGGGCTCTCGACAAAATAATGGCTGGTTGTGGACTGGGTCATGAAATTGGGTCTGCTCGACCAGGTCGCCGGCAGGTTTGTTGGCTCTGCCGCGGCCCGGTCCCATCCAGCGCAACAGCTTGCTGCGCCCGTTTCCGGTTCTGCTTGCGGTTCTTATTGCATTGCACAAACGCGCGCAATTCTAGATGAACTGTCGACTATCGACCACTGCGGCAAACAGGGATGCCGCTTTCGTGACTTCGCAAGGATGGGAGGGAAGCGGCGGATGGTCAAGCCCTGGAAGAGCAAAACAGAGTGTCCTTGCGCCCGCAAGCGGCGTTGCGGCAGGACAACATGAGCGCCTTATGCGGCGCTTTTCATCTCAAACGCCCAGGTAGCGGTCCAGGGCTTCGGGCTTGCCGGCAAGGTCCGACGCGGGGCCGGCCATCACCACCCGGCCCTTCTCCAGCACCACGGCACGGTCGGCATGCGCCAGCACCGAGCGGAAATTGCGGTCGACCACAACCGAGGCGATGCCAGTGCCACGCACGGTGGCGATGACCTCCCAGATCTCGCGCACGATGCGCGGGGCCAGCCCTTCGGTGGCCTCGTCCAGCACCAGGCAGTCGGGATTGGTCATCAGCGCGCGGCCGATGGACAGCATCTGCTGTTCGCCGCCGGACAGCTGCTGGCCGCCATGGGACAGGCGTTCCTTGAGCCGCGGGAACAGGTCGAGCACGCGCGCCTCGTCCCAGTCGTTGCGGCCACTGCAGCCCTTGCGCGCGGCCATCAGCAGGTTTTCGCGCACCGACAGGCTGGGGAAGATGCCGCGGCCCTCCGGCACGTAGGCCACGCCCAGGCGCGCCACCTCGAACGGCTGCGCGCGCGAGACGTCGCGGCCGGCCACGCGGATCTGCCCCTGGCGCTGGCGCACATGTCCCAGCAGCGTGCGCAGCAGCGTGCTCTTGCCCATGCCGTTGCGGCCCAGCAGCCCGACCGTTTCGCCCACGCCCACGGTAAAGTCGACGTCGCGCAGCACGTGGCTTGAGCCATACCAGGCGTTGATGCCGGTGGCCTCGATCATCGGTGAATTGATCGGTGCGTTCATGCGGCCTCGCTCTCTTCCTCGCCCAGGTAGGCGACCTGGACCTCGTGGTTGGTCCGGATCGCCTCGGGGCTGCCCGTGGCAATCACGGCGCCGTTGACCATCACGGTGATGCGGTCGGCAACCGAGAACACCGCGTCCATGTCATGCTCGACCAGCAGGATGGCGTGGCCCTCGCGCAGGCCGCGCAGCAGCGCCAGCATCCGCGCCGACTCTTCCGCGCCCATGCCGGCCAGCGGCTCGTCCAGCAGCAGCGCGACCGGCTGCGTGGCCAGGCACATTGCCACCTCCAGCTGCCGCTTCTGGCCATGGGCCAGGTCGCTGGCAAGCCGGTCCGCCAGCGGCGCCAGGCCGGCCCGCTCCAGCGCCTCGTCGGCCAGCGTGGCGCTGGTGCGGCAGCCCTGGGCGCTTTCCCACAGCCGCCACGCCCGCTGCGCGCGCGATTGCGCGGCCAGCCGGCAGTTTTCGCGCACCGTCAGCGGCAGGAAGATATTGTTGCGCTGGTAGCTGCGCCCCACCCCATGGCGCGCCAGCCGCGGCTGCGACCAGCCGGTCACGTCCTCGCCCTTCAGGTGCAGGCGGCCGGACGACGGCGCCAATTCGCCGGACAACATATTGATCAGCGTGGACTTGCCCGCGCCGTTGGTGCCGATCACGGCATGGATCTCATGCAGTGACAGCGACAGGTCGACGCCCGCCACGGCGGTCAGGCCGCCGAAGCGCCGGGTCAGTTGCTGCGCCTGCAGGATCGGCGTTCCTTGCGATATCATGCGGCCTCCGTATTGCGGCGTCCTTCGCTGCGGCTGTCCGCAGTGACCGCGGCCTCATCCGTGCCGGTGCCGGCATCGCCATTGCGGCGCCCGCGGCGGCCGTGCCGCAACACCGACGGCAGGCTGACCAGCCCGCGCGGCAGCAGCGCCACCGCGACGATGATGAAGCCGCCCATCAGCAGCTGCCAGTGCTTGGTCAGCGTACTGAACCACTCGGCCAGCAGCACGAACGAGAACGCGCCCAGCACCGCGCCGGCCAGGCTGCCCACGCCGCCCAGGATCACCATCAGCATGGCGTTGCCGGACTGGTGCCACGACGCGATCTCCGGATTGACGAAGCCAAACTGGATCGCATACAGAAACCCAGCCAGTCCCGCCAGCATCCCGCCCGCGACAAAGGCGCCAAGCTGGTAGCGGTAAGTGGCATAGCCCGCCGCGCGCATGCGCTGTTCGTTGTGGCGGATGCCGACCAGCGCGTGCCCGAAGCGCGAGCGCAGCACCAGCGCCAGCACCGCCACCGTCAGCACCAGCCCGAGCCATACCAGCCAGTAGAAATGCGTGGGATCGTTGACCGTCAGCAGGTGCTCGCCGGGCACCGGGAATTCCGGCCGGAAGTAGATATAGGTGCCATCGCTGCCGCCCGCGATGTTGGTGTCGTGGAAGACGAAATACACCATCTGCGCGAACGCCAGCGTCACCATGATGAAATACACGCCGCGGGTGCGCAGCACCAGCGCCCCCACCACCAGCGCCAGCAGCGCCGATGCCGTCAGCGCACCAGCCAGCAGCAGCCAGCCGTTGCCCGGGCCGGCCTGCGGCGCCAGGATTGCGGTGGCATACGCCGCCATGGCGAAGTACGCGGCATGGCCCAGGCTGACCAGCCCGGTGTAGCCGATCAGCAGCTGCAGCGACAGCGCGAAGATCGCCATGATCATCACCTTGCTGAGCAGCTCGATGTAGAACTTGTTGCTGTCCGCGGTCAGCAGCAGCGGCAGTGCCGCCAGCACCGCGAACGCCGCCAGCCAGCCCAGCCCGGTGGCCAGCGTGGCGTTGCGCGAGGAGTGCCGGCGCGCCGGCAATGTCGTCGGAGTCATGTCATCCTGCCTTGAACAGTCCCTGCGGCTTCCACAGCAGGATCACCGCCATCAGCAGGTAGATCAACACGCCGGCCGCCTCCTGCCAGAACACCTTGCCGAAGGTATCGACGAAGCCCAGCAGCAGCGACGCCACCAGCGCGCCCTTGACCGAGCCGATGCCGCCGATCACCACCACCACGAAGCAGACGATCAGCACCTGCGCCCCCATGCCCGGATAGACCGACGACACCGGCGCGGCGATCATGCCGGCCAGCACCGCCAGCGCCACGCCCAGCGCGAACACGAAGCGGTACAGCACCGTGATGTTGATGCCCAGCGACTGCACCATCTCGCGGTTGGTGGCGCCGGCGCGGATCATCATGCCCAGCCGGGTGCGCCGGATCACGTAGTACATCGCCAGCGCCACCACCAGGCATACCGCGGAGATAAAGAGGCGGTACACCGGATAAGTCATGTCGTTGCCGATCGCCAACGCGCCGTCCAGCAGCGCAGGCACCTGCACGCCGTGCACGTCATCGCCGACCAGGATGCTGCGCAACTCCTCGAACACCAGGATCAGCCCGTAGGTCATCAGCACCTGCTGCAGGTGGTCGCGTTCATACAGGTAGCTGAAGAAGGCCCATTCCAGCACGTAGCCGAATGCCACCGCCAGCACGATGCCGAGCGGGATGGCGATAAACAGGTTGCCGGTCAGGCCGGCAAGCGTGAAGGCCAGGTAGGCGCCCAGCATGTAGAAGCTGCCGTGGGCGAGATTGATCACGCCCATGATGCCGAAGATCAGCGTCAGGCCGCTGGCCACCAGGAACAGCAGCAGGCCGTACTGGACACTGTTCAGGCACTGGATCAGGAAGGAGACGATATCCATGCGGGGTAATGCATCAAATTACCTACAGCGCCACACATGCCGGTGGCAGGCCCCCCTCTCCCGCGCGCGGGTGAGGGGTTGGGGAGAGGGCCGGGCTTGCGGGATGCGAAGGCCTTCACTTCGTGGGGACTCCTGCCCTCTCCCCCGCCCTCTCCCGCAGGCGGGAGAGGGGAGCAAACCGACTGGCCGGGATGGCCTTACAGCCGGCAACCGCGCGCAGGATCAGCCAGCGCCTTCACCGCCACCGAGCTGACCTTGTTCTCGCGTCCGTCGACCTTGCGCAGGTAGAAGTCCTGCACCGGGTTATGCGCCTTGGACAGCGTGAAGGCGCCGCGCGGGCTGTCGATCCTGGCGGCGCCCATGGCCTTGTACAGGTCGGCCTTGCGCGTCATGTCGCCCTTCACCGCCGTGGCGCCGGCCGCCAGCAGCTGGGCGGCATCGTAGCCCTGCACTGCGTACACGTCGGGCTGCAGCTTGTAGGTCTTGGCGTAGTCCAGGCGGAAATTCTTGTCGCGCGGGTTGGTCAGGCCATCGGCGTAATGCAGCGTGGTTTCCAGGCCCTGCGCGGCAGTGCCCTGTGCTTCGAGCGTGCCGTCGGTCAGGAAGCCCGAGCCGTACAGCGGGATCTTGTCCTTGAGCCCGGCCGCCGCCCAGTCCTTGACGAACTTGACCGCGCCGCCGCCGGCAAAGAACACGAACACGGCGTCAGGCTTGAGCGACGCCACTTCGGTGATCAGCGCCTGGAACTCGACATTGGGGAACGGCAGGTTCAGTTCCTTCACCACCTTGCCGCCCTTGGCCTCGAACGCCTCCTTGAAGCCCTTTACCGACTGTTCGCCTGCGGCGTACTTCCAGGTCAGCGTCACCACCTTCTTCAGGCCGCGCTCGCCCAGCACCTGGCCCATGGCGTAACCCGGCTGCCAGTTCGAGAACGAAGTGCGGAAGATATTGGGGCCGCACAGCGGACCGGTGGCCTCGTCCACGCCGGCATTAGGAATGATCAGCAGCGTGTTGTTCTCCTTGGCCACCTTGACGATGCCCATCTGCACGCCCGAATGCACCGTGCCGACCACCACGTCGACCTGGTCGCGCTTGACCAGCTTGGTGGCGTTCTCCGGCGCCTTGGCCGGATCGGATTCATCGTCGACCTTGAAGTACTCGATGTCGCGTCCGCCGAGCTTGCCGCCCTGCTGCTGCACGTACATGCGGAAGCCGTTTTCGATGGCCGTACCCAGGGCCGCGTAGGTGCCGGTGTACGGCAGCATGAAGCCGACCTTGATCTTGCCCCCCGGCGCAGCGGGTGCGGGGGCCGCCGGCTGCGCGGACGCGCCGGCCATGGCAAAGACGGTGGCGACGGCAAGGCAGGCAGGCGCAAGCCTGCGCGAGGTGAAGCGACGCATGGTGTCTCCTGGTGGTCAAGCCGGTGGCTCGCTGGACCGTTGCCGGTCACCCCTGCCCTTGCCGTGTCCCGCGCCGGCGCATGCACCGTGAGGACCCTTCGCAACAGGCGGGAAGCCGAATTATTTTAGGTTTGAAGTATATGCGTTTATATGCCGAACCGCGGCCAACGTCAACGGATCTTTTTGGTCGCGATGTGGCGAATGTCCACATCGCGCGAGTTTAAGCAAGGTGGTCTGGGGGGCATATCGATGGATACCCTCGATCTGCGCCATGGTGCCGTATTCGTCGTCCTCGCCCTGCACCGCCAGTACCGGGCAGCGCAGCCCGGACAGCAGCGGACGCAGGTCCCACTGACGGAATTCGGGGTCGAGCCAGATATTGTTCCAGCCCCAGAAGGCCGAATCGACGTCGTCATGATGGCGCGCCAGCCGCTGGCGCAAGTCGGTTTCCAGGTAAGCCTGGCGCGTGCCCGCGATGCTGCGCACCGACAGATCTTCCACCACGATATGCGGCGCCAGCACAATGATGCCGGCAACCGCCTGCGGAAAGCTGGCGGCGTGGATCAGCGCGATCGAGCCGCCGTCGCTGTGGCCCAGCAGCCAGGGCATGCCATGCGCGCGGCCGGGACCGATGTCGAGCGCGTCGAACAATGCGGGCATCGCCTCGCGTGCCTGGCGATGCATGAAGTCGGGACGCCATTTTTCCTCGTGCGGCCGCGGCGTCGAACGTCCGTAGCCATAGCGCGAGAACACCAGGCCGCGATAGTCGCCGGCTTCGCAAAATTCGCGCGGAAAATCGCGCCACATGCTGACCGAGCCCAGCCCCTCATGCAGGAACACCACCAGCGGGCGCCGCGCGCGTTCAGGCCGCAGCCACTGGTACTCGATCCGGATACGGCGGTTGTCGAAGGGAATTTCCACCAGGCTGCTTTGCATGGGCACGTTGTTGTCTTGCATCGGTTCAGAAGGGATATCCGGCGGTTACGGGCGCTTCATTGCGCCGCCTCCCGCGCGGCCTGCTCGCGCTGGCGCAGGCGGAAGCGCTGGATCTTGCCGGTCGCGGTCTTGGGCAGTTCGGGCACGCATTCGATCTGGCGCGGGTACTTGTACGGCGCGAGGCGCGACTTGATAAAGGCCTGCAGTTCCGCCGCCATGCCGTCATGCCATTGCTGGCCGGGCCGGAGCACGACAAAGGCCTTGGGCTTGACCAGTTCGTCGGCATCCGTGACGCCGATCACCGCCGCCTCCAGCACGGCCGGGTGCTGCGCCAGCGCGGCCTCGACCTCGAACGGCGACACGTAGATGCCGCCGACCTTGAGCATGTCGTCGCTGCGGCCGGCATAGGTGTAGTAGCCATCGGCATCGCACAGGTACTTGTCGCCGCTGCGCGTCCACTCCCCGACAAAGGTATCGCGGCTCTTGTCGCGGTTGCACCAGTACATCAGTGCGGCACTGGGGCCCTTGATATAGAGGTCGCCGATCTCGCCGGGCGCGCACGGCTCGCCGCGCTCGTCCAGCAGCTTCAGCGCGTAGCCTGGCACCGGCTTGCCGGTGGTGCCGTAGCGCACCTCGCCCGGCCGGTTCGACAGGAAGATATGCAGCATCTCGGTGGAGCCGATGCCATCCAGGATGTCGCAGCCGAAATGCGCCAGGAAGCGTTCGCCGATATCGCGCGGCAGGGCCTCGCCGGCAGAGGTGCATACGCGCAACGCCACCTCGGCGCGCGGCGGCAGCTCAGGCGCCGCCAGCATGCCCGCAAACAGCGTGGGCACGCCGCAGAACACCGTGGGCCGCTGCTCGCGCAGCCGCCTGAACACGGCCGCCGGCGTGGGCCGTTCGGCCATCAGCACGGTGGTGGCGCCGACCGACATCGGAAAGGTCAGCGCATTGCCCAGCCCGTAGGCAAAGAACAGCTTGGCGGCCGAGAACACTACGTCGTCCTCGCGGATGCCCAGCACCTGGCGGGCATACAGGTCAGCCGTATGGAACAGGTTGCCATGCGTGTGCACGGTGCCCTTGGGCCGTCCGGTCGAGCCCGACGAATACAGCCAGAACGCCATGTCGTCCGGGCCGCTGCGCACGGTCTGCGCGGGAGAACGCGTGCGCGCCAGCATCGCGCCCACGCTGCACGCCGGCGCGCCGTCGGCATGCGGCGCCGCCTGGATCACCATCGGCGCCAGCCCGCTCTTGTCGATGGCGGCCTTCATCACCGGCAGCAGCGGCTCCGACACCACCACGGCGCGCGCGCCGCTGTGGCCAAGCATGTAGGCGTAATCGTCCGCGGTCAGCAGGGTATTGACCGCCACCGGCACCACGCCCGCCAGCAGGCAGCCGAGAAATACCGTGGGGAAATCAATGGTATCGAGCGCGCACAGCAGCAGCCGCTCTTCCTGGCGCAAGCCCGCGTCGCGCAGCGCGCCGGCAAAGCGGCGGGCACGGGCATCGAGCTCGGCGTAAGTCAGCGAGGCGGTGTCGTCGATGTAGGCTGTCCTGGCCCCGCGCCCGGCCGCGAGATTGCGCGACAGCAGGTCCTCGGCGGCGTTGTAGCAGGTGGGCAGTGCCGCCACGGCATCGGTAGCGGGTGGAACAGCCGGCGGCACGGGCGATGCTGCCGCTGGCATGCCGGCGGCGGTATTGGGGGGCGTCATTGTCTCCACTCCTTGGGGTCGCGCCGCGGGCCATGGGCGCCGCGCCAGCGTCAGTCCAGTCGCTGTTCTGCTTGCCGATGTCCGCCAACGTGCATGCCGGCATCCGCTTGTTGATGCATTTTATTTCATATCAACTATTATGCAAGCGAGGGGATGCACTATAGGACAGGCTTTATCGAAGCGACTGCCTGCCGCGCCACTTGGCTCACCAAGGCTGCTCGTATAATGCGCCCTTGCTTTTTCTGCCGGTCAACCCGAAACCACCACCATGCGCCGCGATCCCGCCCCGCTGCCCGCCAACGAGACCGAAGCCGACACGCGCCCCGCCGGGGATGCGCCCGCAGCCGCCAACGCCGAGCGCGACCCCTACCTGACGCTGCTGGGCGAGCGCATCCGTTCGCTGCGGGCCTCGCGCGGCATGTCGCGCAAGGACCTGGCGCGCGGCGCCGGCGTGTCCGAGCGCTACCTGGCCAACCTGGAAACCGGCACCGGCAATGCGTCGGTGCTGCTGCTGCGCCAGGTGGCGCGCGCGCTCGACGTGCCGCTGCCGGTGGTGCTGGCCGAAGTGGACGGCCTGAACGGCGAGCAGGCCACCGAGTTTGCGCAGATGGTGCAATGGCTGGCGCAGTTGCCCGCGGGCGACCTGGCGCGCGTGCGTGAAGCCTGCCGCCATGCACTGGCCCCCGCAGAGTCCGGCGATGCGCGCCACCGCCGCATCGCGCTGATCGGCCTGCGCGGCGCCGGCAAGTCGACCCTGGGCCGCGCGCTGGCAGCGGCCAGGGACGTGCCCTTTGTCGAACTGAACACCGTGATCGAGCAGGAGGCCGGCGCCAGCCTGTCGGAAATCCATTCGCTCTACGGCCAGGCGGCCTACCGCCGCTACGAAATGCGCGCGCTGGAACGCACCCTGCGCGAGCACGACCGCCTGGTGCTGGCCACGCCGGGCAGCCTGGTCTCTGAACCCGCCACCTTCAACCTGCTGCTGTCGCAGTGCTACACCATCTGGGTGCGCACCTCGCCGGAGGAACACATGGCGCGCGTGGTGGCCCAGGGCGACATGCGGCCGATGGAAGGCAACCGCGAGGCCATGGCCGACCTGCGCCGCATCCTGCAGGCTCGCGCGCCGCTCTATGACCGCGCCGATATCTCGATCGACACCAGCGGCCAGGACGCCGCCGCCTCGCTGCAACAATTGCGCGCCCAGCTCCAGGCCGCCGGCGCGTGACTACCCCGCCGGCCGCGCGCGGGTGACAAAGACATTGCGCCAGCCGTCTCCATGCACTATATTTCATCAAAAGCCGCAAGGCACTATAGTGCACTCAGGAGACAGCCATGTCCGCGCCGGCAACCGCCCCACTGCGTCCTGACCAGTCAGCCGCCCCGTCAGACGCACCCATCACCTTCGAGCGTCATCCCGACCAGTACCGCCACTGGAAACTGAGTTTCGACGGCCCCGTCGCCACGCTGGCGATGGACGTCGACGAGGAAGGCGGACTGCGCCCCGGCTACGCGCTGAAACTCAATTCCTACGACCTTGGCGTCGATATCGAACTGCACGACGCGCTCCAGCGCATCCGCTTCGAGCACCCCGAAGTGCGCACCGTGGTGCTGACCAGCGCGCGCGACCGCATCTTCTGCTCGGGCGCCAATATCTTCATGCTGGGGCTGTCGTCGCATGCGTGGAAGGTCAACTTCTGCAAGTTCACCAACGAGACCCGCAATGCCATCGAGGATGCCAGCCGGCACTCAGGGCTGAAGTTCATTGCCGCCTGCAACGGCACCACCGCCGGCGGCGGCTATGAACTGGCGCTGGCGTGCGACGAGATCGTGCTGGTCGATGACCGCTCGTCCGCGGTAAGCCTGCCCGAGGTGCCGCTGCTGGGCGTGCTGCCCGGCACCGGCGGCCTGACCCGCGTGACCGACAAGCGCCACGTGCGCCGCGACCACGCGGATATCTTCTGCACCACCACGGAAGGCGTGCGCGGCCAGCGCGCCAAGGACTGGAAGCTGGTTGACGAAGTGGTCAAGCCGGCACGCTTTGCCGAGCATATCGCCGAGCGCGCGGCGGCGCTGGCGGCCACCAGTGACCGGCCGCAGGGCCACCACGGCATCACGCTGACACCGCTGTCGCGCACCATCGAGCCCGACGGCTACCGCTACGAGACCGTGCGCGTGCATGTCGATGCCGCGACGCGCAAGGCCACGCTGACCGTATTCGGGCCCGACAAGCACCAGCCCGCGGATCTCGCCGGCGTGGTCGCGGCCGGCGCGCAATGGTGGCCGCTGAAGATGGCGCGCGAGCTTGACGACGCCATCCTGACGCTGCGCGCCAACCACCTGGATATCGGCATCTGGGTGCTCAAGACCGATGGCGACGCGGCCGCGGTGCTGGCCGCCGATGCGCTGCTGCAGGCGCATGCCGGCCACTGGTTCGTGCGCGAGACCATCGGCATGCTGCGCCGCACGCTGGCGCGGCTGGATGTATCGTCGCGCAGCCTGATCGCGCTGATCGAAGCCGATTCCTGCTTTGCCGGCACGCTGCTGGAACTGGCGCTGGCCGCCGACCGCAGCTATATGCTGCACCTGCCCGACGCTCCGGACGACGCACCGCGCGTGTTCGTCTCCGCGCTCAACTTCGGCCACTATCCCATGCCCAACGGGCAAACCCGGCTGGCGGCGCGCTTCTATGGCGACGAGGCCGCGCTCACGGCGGTGCGCGAGCACATCGGTGCGCCGCTGGATGCGCTCAGCGCCGATTCGCTCGGGCTGATCACCGCCGCGCCCGACGATATCGACTGGGAGGACGAAATCCGCATCGCCCTGGAAGAACGCGCCAGCCTGTCGCCGGATGCACTGACCGGGATGGAAGCCAATTTGCGCTTCGGCGGCGCCGAGACCATGGAAACGCGCATCTTCGGCCGCCTGACCGCGTGGCAGAACTGGATCTTCCAGCGCCCCAACGCCGTCGGCGAGAACGGCGCGCTGAAGGTCTTCGGCAGCGGCAACAAGGCACGCTTCGACTGGGACCGGGTGTAGCGCCCGCCCCGCGCCAGACAACAAGGAGACAGCACGTGAGCATCGACTACAGCCAGAAGATCCCCAACAACGTCAACCTGTCCGACGACCGTGCGCTGCAGCGCGCGCTGGAACACTGGCAACCGGCGTTCCTCGACTGGTGGCGCGACATGGGGCCGGACGGCTCGCACAACTTCGATGTCTACCTGCGCACCGCGGTGTCGGTCGATCCGTCGGGCTGGGCGCACTTCGACCACGTCAAGATGCCGGACTACCGCTGGGGCATCTTCCTGCAGCCGGCCGACCCCGAGCGCAGGATCCACTTCGGCGAGCACAAGGGCGAAGCCGCCTGGCAAGACGTGCCGGGCGAGCACCGCGCCAACCTGCGCCGCATCATCGTGACGCAGGGCGACACCGAGCCCGCCTCGGTCGAGCAGCAGCGCCACCTGGGCCTGACCGCGCCGAGCCTGTACGACCTGCGTAACCTGTTCCAGGTCAATGTGGAGGAAGGCCGCCACCTGTGGGCGATGGTGTACCTGCTGCACCGCTATTTCGGCCGCGACGGCCGCGAGGAAGCCGAGGCGCTGCTGGAGCGCCGCTCCGGCGACCAGGACAACCCGCGCATCCTCGGCGCCTTCAACGAGCGCACGCCGGACTGGCTGGCGTTCTTCATGTTCACCTACTTCACCGACCGCGACGGCAAGTTCCAGCTGTGCGCGCTGGCCGAATCCGGCTTCGATCCGCTGGCGCGCACCACGCGCTTCATGCTGACCGAGGAAGCGCACCACATGTTCGTGGGTGAATCGGGCGTGTCGCGCGTGCTCCAGCGCACCTGCGAGGTGATGCGCGAACGCGGCATCGAAGACCCCGCCGAAGTGCGCGCCGCCGGGGTGATCGACCTGGAGACCATCCAGCGCTACCTGAACTTCCACTACAGCGTCACCATCGACCTGTTCGGCGCCGACCAGTCGTCCAACGCCGCCACCTTCTACAGCGCCGGCCTGAAGGGCCGCTTCGAGGAAGGCAAGCGCGCCGACGACCACGTGCTCAAGAGCGATGTCTACCGCGTGCTGGAAGTGCGCGACGGGCACCTGGGCGAGCGCGAGGTGCCGATGCTCAATGCGCTCAATGAAGTGCTGCGCGACGACTACATCAAGGACAGCTTGGGCGGCGTGGCGCGCTGGAACAAGGTCATCGAAAAGGCCGGCATCGCATTCCGCCTGACCGTGCCGCACAAGGCCTTCAACCGCAAGATCGGCACGCTGGCCAATGTGCATGTCTCGCCCGAGGGCCAGCTGATTTCCGAAGCGGAATGGCAGGCTAACGAACGCAAGTGGCTGGCCACCGACGAAGACCGCGCCTTTGTTGCCTCGCTGATGGGCCGCGTGGTGGAGCCCGGCAAGTACGCCAACTGGATCGCGCCTCCGGCGGTGGGCATCAACCGCCAGCCGATGGATTTCGAGTACGTGCGTTTCAACTGAACCAGAAGCACAGGACAGGCCAGGAGCCACCGGAGACACGCCATGGGCGCCCCCGACATCATCAAGCAGCACCTGATCGATCCGGAAATCTGCATCCGCTGCAATACCTGCGAGGACACCTGTCCGATCGATGCCATCACCCACGACGACCGCAACTACGTGGTCAGGGCGGACGTGTGCAACGGCTGCAACGCCTGCCTGTCGCCCTGTCCGACCGGAGCCATCGACAACTGGCGCACCATGCTGCGCGGCCAGGCCTACCCGATCGAGGCGCAACTGCTGTGGGACGAGTTGCCGGCCGAGGTGCCGCTGCCGGAACTGGCCGACCTGGGCGAGGCGCCGCAGGCAACCCTCGGCACCGGCACGGCAAGCGGCGCCGCACCCGACGCCGCCATCCAGTCCGTGGAAACCAGCCGCCACACCTCGCCGCGTGCGCCGTGGTCGGCGGCCCATCCCTATGTGAACCTGCATGGCGTGCGCGCGCCGGTCACGGCGACCGTGGCCGGCAACTACCGGCTGACCGCAGAAGACGCATCCAGCGACATCCACCATATCGTGCTGGATTTCGGCACGCACTTCTTCCCGATCCTGGAAGGCCAGTCGATCGGCATCGTGCCGCCCGGCACGGATGCGTCGGGCAAGCCGCACTACATTCGCATGTACTCGGTGGCCAGCCCGCGCGACGGCGAGCGCCCGGGCTACAACAACCTGGCGCTGACCGTCAAACGGGTCGACCAGGACCACGATGGCAAGCCGGTGCGGGGCGTCGCGTCCAACTACCTGTGCGACCTGGCCAAGGGCGACAGCGTACACGTGGTGGGCCCGTTCGGATCGACCTTCCTGATGCCCAACCATGCCGAGGCCAGCATCATGATGATCTGCACCGGCACGGGCTCAGCCCCGATGCGCGCCATGACCGAGCGCATGCGCCGCAACATGGCGCACTTCGGCGGGCGCCGGCAGCTGTTCTTCGGTGCGCGCAACGCCAACGAACTGCCCTACTTCGGCCCGCTGCTGAAGCTGCCCAAGGATTTCCTCGACATCCATTTCGCCTTCTCGCGCGATCCCGCCGCGCCGCGCCGCTACGTGCAGGACGCGATCCGCGAAGCCGCTGACAGCGTCGCCGCGCTGCTGGCCGATCCCAACGGCCATATCTATATCTGCGGACTGAAGGGCATGGAGGCAGGCGTGCTCGAGGCATTCGAAGCGGTGTGCGCCGGCTCCGGGCACGCGTGGCCCGAGATCGAGGCCGCAATGAAGGCGGAGGGCCGGCTTCATATCGAGACCTACTGACGCCGCCGTAGTTTGCTGGTTTTTCAGCAATCGCTTCCCTTCTGAAAGGCATCGCCTATAATATTTCTGAAGAAACAGGAGTTATGGCGATGCAATCCAGGCGGATTCCGGAAACCGATCCCGCCGGCGGCCCCGACCCCGGCACCACGCTGACCAAGGCGGTGATGCGCGCCGCCGGCTTCCTCGGCATCAGCCAGGCCGTGGTGGCAAGCGTGCTGGGCATCAGCACGGCATCGGTATCGCGCATGGCATCTGGCGGCTATGTGCTCGATGCGCACCGCAAGGAGTGGGAATTCGGCGTGCTGTTCGTGCGCCTGTTCCGATCGCTCGATGCCATCCTGGGCCACGGCGACCAGGCCCGGCTATGGCTGACCAATGAAAACCTGGCGCTGGGCGGCAAGCCCCTTGAAATGATCCGCACAACGGAAGGTCTGGTCCGTGTCGTTCACTACCTGGACGCCACCCGCGGTCGCATCTGAGCGCAGGCAGTTCGCGCTCACGCTGTGGCGGGCGGTGGAGGCCCAGCACGTCGTATCCACCATGCCGCTGGTCGACAGCCTGGAAGAACAGGCTGTGCTGGAAGCCGTGCTCGACGCCGGCAAACCCGCAGTGCCCGCCGAGGCACGCCATCTGCACTACCTGCTGTTCACCCCGTTCCGCTATCCGCCCTCGCCCTGGGGCTCGCGCTTTCGCGCCAGCCAGGATCCGGGCGTGTTCTACGGCGCCAACGAGATCCGCACCGCCTGCGCCGAACTCGGCTACTGGCGCTGGCGCTTCCTCAACGACAGCCCCGCGCTGCCGCGCATCGACGCCCGCGCGCAGACGTTGTTCGAAGTGCGCGTCGATACCTGGGGCGTGGCACTGGACACACCGCCGTTCGACCAGGACCATGCCATCTGGACCGATCCCGACCACCACGAGCCCTGCCAGGCCTTCGGCCGCATCGCGCGCGAGGCCGGCCTAGGCATGATCCGTTACACCTCCGTGCGCGATCCCCGGCATGGCCCCTGCGGCGCGGTGCTGACCCCGCACGCGTTCTCCCACCCGGCGCCGCTGGCCACCACCACCTGGATGCTGACGGTGCGCCGCGACCGCGTGATCTGGCAGCGCGACGACCTGCAGCAACGCGACAGCTTCGAGTTCGAGGCCGCGCTGTGGCAGCGCACAACCGATAGCACTGGCACGGGCTGAACCTCTGCCCCGTGCCGGCGATCTAATCGTTATGGCAGGCGGCGATGCGCACCGCTGGAAGGTATTTTTAAACAGGTGTTGCATTGCGCAACCAGATGCCATATAATCTTTTCTTCGACGGACGCGGGGTGGAGCAGTTGGCAGCTCGTCGGGCTCATAACCCGAAGGTCGCAGGTTCAAGTCCTGCCCCCGCAACCAACCGCATGATGCGTATCATGCGGCACCGTCAAAGCAGATAAACCCGCCTCTGGCGGGTTTTTTGTTTTCTGCTGCTCCGGCACTGGCACCCCGATGCTGCCCTCCGTGCAGCACCAGACTGCGTTGACCGATGGTGCCCCACCGCCCCAATCATGCCTGCCGGCCCCCTCTGCGAGGGTGATACACTTTCGCCATTCCTCCCGGACGCCCCTCATGAAATTCTGCTCGAACTGTGGTCATGCGGTCGTGTTGCGCGTGCCTGACGGCGACAACCGCCCGCGCAGTGTTTGCGACAACTGCGGCACCATCCACTACGTCAATCCACGCAACGTCGTTGGCACGATTCCGGTGTGGGAAGACAAGATCCTGCTGTGCAAGCGCGCCATCGAGCCGCGCTACGGTTTCTGGACCCTGCCTGCGGGCTTCATGGAGATTGGCGAAACCACCGCGCAGGCTGCCTCGCGCGAGACGCTGGAAGAAGCCGGCGCGCGCGTGCAGGTCGGAGAACTGTTCTCGATCCTGAACGTGCCGCATGTGCACCAGGTGCATCTTTTCTACCTGGCCACGCTGGACGACCTGGATATCGCCCCCGGCGAGGAAAGCCTGGAGGTCAAGCTGGTCGAAGAGGCCGATGTGCCCTGGGATGAACTGGCGTTCCCCACCGTGATCCACACCCTGCGCTGCTTCTTTGCCGACCGCGCCGCCGGCCGGCTGCAGGACGGCAGCTTCCGGCTGCACAGCCTGGATATCGACAAGCCCATGCGCCCGCTGACCAGCCGGGCCACGGTCACGCCCTGAGCGGCGCGGCCGCCGCGCATCGCCCTACGGCGCAGCCCGCATGATTGCCTGGCTGGACCCGCAAGACCCGTTTCCGCCGGTTGACGAGGCGCTCGGGCCCGATTCCGAAGCCCCCGGCCTGCTGGCGGCCAGCCGCGACCTGTCGCCCCAGCGGCTGCTGCTGGCGTACCGCCAGGGCATCTTCCCGTGGTATTCGAGCGGCCAGCCGGTGCTGTGGTGGAGCACCGATCCGCGCATGGTGCTGGCCCCGCCGGCGCTGCGCGTCTCGCTCAACCTGCGCAAGACCCTGCGCCGCGTGCTGCGCGACGCTGACTGGGAGATCCGCGTCGACGACGACTTCCTGGCGGTGATGCGCGCCTGCGCGACCACCCCGCGCGACGGCCAGGACGGCACCTGGATCACCGACGATATCATTGCCGCGTACGGTACGCTGCACCGCAACGGCATGGCCCATTCGGTCGAAAGCTGGTACCGCGGCGAACGCGTGGGCGGCCTGTATGGGGTGGCGCTGGGGCGGATGTTCTTCGGCGAATCGATGTTCGCGCACCGCACCGATGCCTCAAAGATCGCACTGGCGGCACTGTGCGCGTTCCTCGGCAATCACGGCGTGGCGATGATAGACTGCCAGCAGGAAACCGACCACCTGGCCTCGCTGGGTGCGCGCCCGATCCCCCGCGCAGAGTTCGTGGCCCATGTGCGGGCGGCGACGGCGCTGCCGGCGATCAGTCCGTGGCGGTTCGACAAATCGGTGCTGGAGCGCTGGGCCGGGACGCCAGCCGCGCCGGCCGGCTGAAACCTGGCACGGGACGCCCCGCTGACTGCGCGTCCGGCCGCATCGTCCCGCCCGGAGCCCCCTGAGTCATGAGCAAGCTGAAGGAACTTCCGCTCTCCGCGCTGCAGTTCTATGCCACGGCGCCCTACGCTTGCAGCTATCTCGACGGCCGCATGGCACGCTCCCAGGTCGCCACCCCGGCGCACCTGATCAATGCCGACGTCTATTCACGCCTGGTGCGCGCCGGCTTTCGCCGCAGCGGCATCTTCACCTACCGGCCGTATTGCGACGAATGCCACGCCTGCACGCCATGCCGCGTGGTGGTGGACCAGTTCGTGCCGGACCGCTCGCAGCGCCGCGCCTGGAGCCGCCACCAGCACCTGCAGGCACTGGTGGCACCGCTGACCTATGTCGAAGAGCATTATTCGCTGTACCTGCTGTACCAGTCGATGCGCCACGCCGGCGGCGGCATGGACCAGGACAGCCGCGACCAGTACGAACAGTTCCTGCTGCAGAGCCGCGTCAACTCGCGCCTGGTGGAATTCCGCGAACCGCCGGGCTCGCCCGAGGCCGGGCGCCTGCGCATGGTCAGCATGATCGACGTGCTCGACGACGGGCTGTCGTCGGTCTACACCTTCTACGATCCGCTCGAACGCAACGCCAGCTACGGCACCTACAACATCCTGTGGCAGATCCGCCAGACGCGCGAGCTGGGCCTGCCGCACCTCTACCTGGGCTACTGGATCGCCGACAGCCGCAAGATGGCCTACAAGGCACGCTTCCGGCCGCTGCAGGTGCTGACCGGCAACCACTGGCATGCGTTCGAGGACGAGGCCGGGGATGCGGCCAGCCCCGCGCCTGCATCCAACCGGGACTAGCCGGGTCGCGGCATCCGGCCGCGCACCGACCGGGTATGCGGCCCAGCCGCTACAATGCGGGGCTGGTATTCACTCTGCCCTGCCCCCCCGTGCTCAACGCGCTCTACCCCCTGGTTCGCCCCGCCCTGTTCTCGATGGATGCCGAGGACGCCCACCATTTCACGCTGAACAACCTGCTGCGCGCCCATCGCATGGGCCTGGCGGGCTGCATCGGCAACAGGATTGCCGACGACCCGCGCACGGTCATGGGGGTGCGGTTCCCCAACCCGGTCGGCCTGGCCGCGGGGCTGGATAAGGACGGCGCCTATATCGACGGGCTGGCCGCGTTCGGCTTCGGCTTTATCGAGGTGGGCACGGTCACGCCGCGCGCGCAGCCGGGCAACCCGCGCCCGCGCATGTTCCGGCTGCCGCAGGCGGATGCGCTGATCAACCGCATGGGCTTCAACAATGGCGGCGTCGATGCCTTTGTCGCCAATGTGCGGGCCTCGCGCTGGAAGGCCGAGGGCGGCGTGCTGGGGCTGAACATCGGCAAGAACGCCGATACGCCGATCGAGCGCGCCAACGACGACTACCTCTACTGCCTGGAACGCGTCTACCCGCACGCCAGCTACGTGACGGTCAATATCTCGTCGCCCAACACCAAGAACCTGCGCCAGCTGCAAGGCGCGAGCGAGCTGGACAGCCTGCTGTCGACGCTGAAGGATGCGCAGCAGCGCCTGGCCGACCAGCACAAGCGCTACGTGCCGCTGGCGCTGAAGATCGCGCCGGACCTGGATGCCGACCAGATCGGCAATATCGGCGACGCGCTGGTGCGGCACAAGATCGACGGCGTGATCGCCACCAACACCACCATCTCGCGCGAGGCGGTCAAGGGCCTGCCGCATGCCGAGGAAGCCGGAGGCCTGTCCGGCCGCCCGGTGTTCGAGGCCTCGACCCGGGTGGTGCGCGCGCTGCACGGCGTGGTCGGCGACGCGGTGCCGATCATCGGCGTGGGCGGCATCTTCGGCGGCGCCGATGCGCGCGCCAAGATCGACGCCGGCGCGAAGCTGGTGCAGGTCTACAGCGGCCTGATCTACCGCGGCCCGGCGCTGGTGCGCGAGTGCGCCGCGGCGCTGCGCGGCTGAGTCCCTCCTGCGCCAACGACACGCAAACCGCCATGGAAACCATCCGACTCGGCCGCAGCGACCTGCAGGTCTCGCGCATCTGCCTGGGCACCATGACCTTCGGCGAGCAGAACACCGAGGCCGAAGGCCACAGCCAGCTCGACTACGCCTTCGCGCGCGGCATCAATTTCATCGACACGGCCGAGATGTACCCGGTCAAGCCGAGGGCCGGCACCTACGGCCAGACCGAGCGCATTGTCGGCACCTGGCTCAGGCGCCAGCCGCGCGACCGCGTGGTGCTCGCCACGAAGGTGGCCGGCCCGGGCCGCATGCCGTGGATCCGCAATGGCGACGACCTGACGCCGGCTGGCATCCGCGCCGCGGTGGACGAATCGCTGCGCCGGCTACAGACCGACTATATCGACCTGTACCAGATCCACTGGCCGGCGCGGAATGCGCCGATCTTCGGACAGCTCAGCTTCGATCCTGCCAAGGAGCGCGAGTGCACCTCGATCCAGGCCCAGCTCGAAGTCATGGACGAACTGGTGCGCGCCGGCAAGATCCGCTACGTGGGCGTGTCGAACGAGACCCCGTGGGGCGTGGCCGAATTCGTGCGCCTTGCCGAGCAGCACGGCCTGCCGCGCATCGCCACCGTCCAGAACCCGTACAACCTGGTCAACCGCAGCTTCGAGCAGGGACTGGATGAAGCGTGCTTCCGTACCGATGTCAGCCTGCTGGTGTACAGCCCGCTGGCGTTCGGGCAACTGACCGGCAAATACCTGGCGGGCGATGCAGCCAACCCGGTCTTCAATGCCGAGGCCAAGGGCCGGCTGTCGCGCTTCCCCGCCGACTGGAGCCCGCGCTACATGCGCCCCGAGACCATGGCGGCCTCGGCCCGCTATGTCGAACTGGCGAAAAGCGCCGGCCTCTCCCCTGCCACGCTGGCGCTAGCCTGGTGCTACTCGCGCTGGTTCGCCGCCAGCACCATCGTCGGCGCCACCACGCTGGCCCAGCTCGAGGAAAACCTCGACGCCTGGAACGCGCAATTGCATGAAGACCTGGTCGCCGCAATCGGGGTAATCCACAAGCAAATCATGAATCCCGCGCAATAAAATGCGCCTCGATGGCGGATAGTGGGCGTCTGGCAGCATCCGATGCCCCACTTCCGCATGATGACTGTCCATATCGTGCGCGAGAAATGGTATCCTCGCAGGCTTATCGCTGTCGCATCCGACGCGCCCGCGCACGCTCCCTCCAGCCGCAGGAAGCCGCCGCGCCCGCCCGGACCGGCCCCGTACGCCAGCATGCGCGCGGGCCAGGACGGCGGACCGAACCATCCGCGGCCGTATCCAATCCAGAACCGAGTTTCGGGGGAGAACAGACAATGAAGTCCATCAAGGGTCTCGCAGCAACCAAGTCCATCCTGGGCGGCGCCGTGGCGCTGGCACTGCTGTACGGCGGCGCCGTGCAGGCCCAGACCGTCAAGGTGCTGTCGATCGTCGACCATCCCGCGCTGGACGCCATCCGCGACGGCGTGCGCGCCGAGCTGAAGGCCGCCGGCTATGACGCCGACAAGAGCCTGAAGTGGGAATACCAGAGCGCCCAGGGCAACACCGGCACCGCGGCGCAGATCGCCCGCAAGTTCGTCGGCGACAACCCGAACGCCATCGTTGCCATCGCCACCCCGTCGGCCCAGGCCGTGGTTGCCGCCACCAAGAGCGTGCCGGTGGTGTACTCGGGCGTGACCGATCCGGTCGCCGCGCAGCTGGTCAAGAGCTGGTCGGCCTCGGGCACCAACGTTACCGGCGTGTCAGACAAGCTGCCGCTGGACAAGCAGGTCGCGCTGATCAAGCGCGTGGTGCCCAAGGCCAAGACCGTGGGCATGGTCTACAACCCGGGCGAAGCCAACTCGGTGGTCGTGGTCAAGGAACTGAAGGAGCTGCTGGCCAAGGACGGCCTGACGCTCAAGGAAGCTGCCGCGCCGCGTACCGTTGACATCGGCCCGGCCGCCAAGAGCCTGATCGGCAAGGTCGACGTGATCTACACCAACACCGACAACAACGTGGTGTCGGCGTATGAGTCCCTGGTCAAGGTCGCCAACGAATCCAAGATCCCGCTGGTGGCCGCCGATACCGACAGCGTCAAGCGTGGCGCCGTGGCCGCACTGGGCATCAACTATGGCGACCTCGGCCACCAGACCGGCAGGGTCGTGGTGCGCATCCTGAAGGGCGAGAAGCCGGGCGCGATCGCCTCGCAGACCAGCGACAACCTGGAGCTCTTCGTCAACACGGGCGCCGCCGCCAAGCAAGGCGTCACGCTGTCGCCGGAGCTGGTCAAGGAAGCCAAGACGGTCATCAAGTAAGCAACAGCGAAGCACTGCCCCCTGCCGCCACACGACGGCGGGTGCCCCGTCGGGCCTATCCGGCCCGACGGGACAGAACAGGGCGAGGCGGCCGGCAGCCCCACACAGGCGCGCCGGCCCACCCGCCCCGAAGGCGGCGCCAAGGCAGCCGCCAGCCCCTGCAACAGGATTCCCCCATGTCCCTCTTTTCCCTTCTGGGCGCCCTGGAGATCGGCCTGATCTTCAGCCTGGTGGCGCTCGGGGTGCTGATCTCCTTCCGCATCCTCAACTTTCCCGACCTGACCGTTGATGGCAGCTTTCCGCTCGGCGGCGCCGTCGCCGCGACGCTGATCGCCGCCGGCCAGGACCCGTTCATGGCCACTGCCGTTGCGATCGCTGCCGGCGCGCTGGCAGGCTTCATCACCGGCTGGCTCAATGTGCGCCTGAAGATCATGGACCTGCTCGCCAGTATCCTGATGATGATCGCGCTGTACTCGATCAACCTGCGCATCATGGGCCGCCCCAATGTGCCGCTGATCACCGAGCCCACGCTGTTCACCATCCTGCAGCCCGAATGGCTGCCTGACTACGTGCTGCGCCCGCTGGTGCTGCTCGTGGTGGTGGTGGTGGCCAAGGTCGGCCTGGACTGGTTCTTCAGCTCGCAGCTGGGTCTGGCGATGCGCGCCACCGGCGCCAACCCGCGCATGGCCCGCTCGCAGGGCATCCCCACCGGCCGCGCCACGCTGGCCGGCATGGCACTGTCCAATGCGCTGGTGGCACTGGCCGGCGCGCTGTTCGCGCAGACCCAGGGCGGCTCCGATATCTCCATGGGCATCGGCACCATCGTGATCGGCCTGGCCGCGGTGATCATCGGCGAAACCATCCTGCCGGCACGCCGCCTGATCTGGACCACGCTGGCCGTGGTGCTGGGCGCCATCCTGTACCGCTTCTTCATCGCGCTGGCGCTGAACAGCGACTTCATCGGCCTCAAGGCGCAGGACCTGAACCTGGTGACCGCCGCGCTGGTGACGATCGCGCTGGTGCTGCCGGCGACCCGCAAGAAGCTGTTCGCCCGCAAGAACGGAGGTGCCTGAGATGCTGCGCGCACAAGACCTGAAACTCACCTTCAACCCGGGCACCCCGATCGAGACCCGCGCCTTGCGCGGCCTCAGCCTGGAGATCCCGAGCGGCCAGTTCGTGGCTGTGATCGGCTCCAACGGCGCCGGCAAATCGACCTTCCTGAACGCGATCAGCGGCGACCAGATGGTCGACTCGGGCCGCATCACCATCGATGACACCGACGTCACGCGCCAGCCCGCATGGGACCGCGCCCACCTGGTGGCCCGCGTGTTCCAGGACCCGATGGCCGGCACCTGCGAGGCGCTGACGATCGAGGAGAACATGGCCCTGGCCATGGCCCGCGGCAGCCGCCGCGGCTTCCGCCCGGCGCTGAACCGCACCTCGCGCGAGCTGTTCCGCGAGAAGCTGCGCCTGCTCAACCTGGGCCTGGAAAACCGCCTGACCGACCGCATCGGCCTGCTCTCCGGCGGCCAGCGCCAGGCGGTGAGCCTGCTGATGGCTTCGCTGCAGCCGTCGCGCATCCTGCTGCTGGACGAGCACACCGCCGCGCTGGACCCGAAGACCGCGGCCTTCGTGCTGGAGCTGACCGCGCGCATCGTCGAGGAGAGCAAGCTGACCACGATGATGGTGACGCACAGCATGCGCCAGGCGCTGGACTATGGGCAGCGCACGGTGATGCTGCACCAGGGGCAGGTGGTGCTGGACGTGTCGGGCGACAAGCGCAAGGGCCTGGATGTGCCGGACCTGCTGAAGATGTTTGAGCAGACGCGGCACGAGCAGCTGGATGATGATGCGCTCTTGCTGGGTTGAAGACGGCGGGCAATGAAGACGGGGAGCCAGGCGGCTCCCCTTTTTCATGCCAGTGCGCGACGCTTCAGTCGATAGTGATATGCCGCTGCCGAATCACGCCGGCCCAGCGCGCGCTTTCCTTCTGGATGGTGGTGGCAAGCTGCTGCGGCGTGCCGCCGGCCGCTTCCATCCCCAGCGTTGCCAGCTTTTCCTTCAGCGTCGCATCAGCCAGCACTGCATCAACATGCTGACTGAGCTTGCGCACGATCTCCGCGGGCGTACCGGCCGGGGCCATCAGCGCATACCACGACAACGCCTCGAACTTCGGAAAGCCCTGTTCGGCGATGGTCGGTACATCGGGCAGCACCGCCGAGCGCTTGGCGCTGGCCACACCCAGCGGGCGCAGCTTGCCGGCCTTGATATAGGGCAGCGCCGCCGACATCTGCGCGAACATCATCGTCACCTGGCCGCCGACCACATCGGTCATGGCCGGGCTGATGCCCTTGTACGGCACGTGGTTCAGCTTGACATGGGCATCCAGCTGCAGCAGTTCGCCGGCCAGGTGCGCCTGGCTGCCGGCGCCGGGCGAAGCAAAGCTCAGCTCACCCGGCTTCTGCCCGGCCAGCTTGAGCAGTTCCGCCAGCGATTTGACTGGCGTGGCCGCATTGACCACCAGCACGTTCTCGGCGGTGGCCAGCATCGCCACCGGCGCCAGATCGGCCGGCTTGTACGGCAGGTTCGGCATCAGCGTGGGGTTCACCGCGATATTGCCGACCGGCACCAGCGCCAGCGTATAGCCGTCGGGCGCGGCCTTGGCCACCATGTCGACGCCGATGGTGCCGGCAGCGCCGGCCTTGTTCTCCACCAGCACGCTCTGGCCGGTGGCCTTGGCGATGCCTTCGCCAACCGCGCGGCCGAGCACATCGGCGGGCCCGCCGGCGGCGAACGGCACCACGATGCGCACCGGCTTGGCGGGGTACCCAGGCGGCTGGGCCAGCGCGGGTGCGGCAGCGAGCCACGGGGCGCAGGCCGCGATGCAGGCAAGCATGCAGCGCATGGCCATGCGTCGAAGGACAGGTTTTACGGCGGGCTTCACGGCAGCTTCCACATCAGGTTTCACAGCGGTCTTCATGACGGTTTCCCCTATTTGGCAGTGATCAGGCTTGGCTCCCCCACCGCGCCGGCAGTCTAGTTATCGTGCTTGGCCGTGCCCGGTCCGGCATCGGTCAGCGCAAACCCCGCCTGGTCCGCTTCGCGTGCGAGTTCAGGCAGAACGGCATAGTCGGCCGGTTGCACCGGCGCAAAGCGCGCCAGCCCCAGCATGGACAGCAACGCGGTCCCCGTTGCACCCTCATGCAGCGTCAGCAGCGCGGCACGCACGTACGCGCACTCGTGCGGGTCGGCCTGCGCCGAGGCGACCAGCGGCGGGATCGGCGCGGCCGGGGTCACCTCCAGCGTTTTCAGCCGGCCCGCGAGCCCGGGTTCGAAGCGGCGCAGCAGGTCCAGCACATAGCTATCGACCACTCCCGCCTCGGCGTCCCCGCCGATGACCGCGTCAATGACCTCGCGCGGTGTCGGCGTGGGTGCGGCGGCAGGCCGGTACAGCGCACGGGTGCCGGCCGGCGCCAGCCGCATCAGGTGATGGCGCGGCGCGTTGTAGCCCGAGTTGGACTCAGGCAGCATGCATGCCAGCCGAGCGCCGAAGGTCTGCGCCAGCGCCTGCACCGGCGCGTCAGCACGCACGATGAATTCGCTGAAGTAGACCGGGCGCCCGCCGTAGCGCGCCAGCGCCGGCACCGGCGCGGCCAGCAATTGCGGCGTTACCGGCGCGCTGGCATAGGGATAGCCGCACATGAATACGCAGCCGCAGTCCGGCCGCGCCCACAACGCGTTGACCGGGGCCGGCGCGGGATGTTCGACATACGGCAGGTCCACGCCTGCGCGGTCGGCCACGTGCACCAACAGCGCTCGCCACGCCTGCTCCACCGGCGCGCTGACCGAGTACATGCGGGCGTTGGCGATCATGCGTAGAGCAACCTCTGGCCCAGGCCGCGGCTCTCGGCCTTCTTCAGGATGGCGTGGCCCAGCGCGATATCGCTCAGCGACAGGCCGCGGTGCCAGAACAGGTTGGTCTCGTCGTCGCTCTGGCGGCCCGGCTTGCGCCCGGCGACGATCTCGCCCAGCTCGGCATAGAGCGTCTGTTCCGACAGCTTGCCGGCTTCCACATGCGCGCGCAGCGAGCCGAACATGCCGCCCTTGCACTGGCCCCAGTCATCCACCACCATCCTGGTCATGATGTCGGTCAGCGACAGCTCGACCGCGCTCATGGTGCCGTACGGCACGACAAAGGCGCCGGGCTTGATCCACTCGGTCTTCAGCATCGGCGTCGGCCGCTCCAGGCGCGAAGCCTCGATCACGATATCGGCACCGCGCACGCACGACTCCCAGTCTTCGGTGACGACGATCTTCTTGCCCAGATCGCGCTCCAGCCTCGCGGCGAAGGCATTGCGGCTTTCGGGGCGGCGCGAGTGCACGCGGATCTCGTCGAAGTCGAACAGGCTGTCGAGCAGGCGCACATTCCAGTAGGAGGTGCCGCGCGCGCCGATATGGCCCAGCACCTTGCTGTTGCGGCGCGCCAGATGCTTGGCGCCGAGCGCGGTCAGCGCGCCGGTGCGGGCATCGGTAATGAAGGTGGCATCGATCATCGCCACCGGCATGCCGGTGCGCGGATCGAACAGGTTGAGCATCGCCATTTCCGATGGCAGCCCGAGCTTGTAGTTGTCGACGAAGTCGCCGACGATCTTGACGCCTGCCAGCCCCAGCGGCGCCACATAGCCGCGCAACACGTTGAAGTGGCCGTTGAAGGCGGGGTCGGGAATCAGGTGCACGCGTGGCTCGATCACGGTCTGGCCGTTGCCCTGCGCCACCAGCGCCTGCTCGACCGCGTCGAGGATCTCGGCGTCGGTCATTTCCAGGCGCGCGATGTCCTTGCCGTTGATGTAGGTGAGATGGATGTCGCTCATACAGTCTCCTGCCTCCGGGATGGAAAACCCTGCACATCGCTGGTGCGTGCCCTGCGGCGCGCGGCGTGTGTCGATGGAGTTCAGTGTAGGTATGGCGCCATTGACTGTCATATGCTTATATGTCCGCCAGCCTTAACATCAGGTTAATGCCATGAAAATGAACCTGCGCCAGATCGAGGTGTTCCGCGCGGTCATGCTGACCGGCTCGATCAGCGGTGCGTCCAAGCTGCTGTACGTGTCGCAGCCGGCCATCAGCCGGCTGATGTCGCACACCGAGCAACGCCTCGGCCTGGAGTTATTCCGCCGCACCAAGGGGCGCCTCTACCCTACGCCGGAAGCGCGGCGCCTGCTGGGCGAGGTGAATGCGGTCTACGAAGGGATCGAGCGCGTCAACGAGATCGCCGAGGACCTCGCGGCCAACCGCACCGGCAGCCTGCGCCTCACATGCAGCCCCAACCTGGGCCAGACCGTGCTGCCGCGCGCCATCGCGAGCTTTCGCGCCGCGCACCCGGCGGTGCGCGTGGTGGTGCGAACGCAGATCCCCGGCAATATGCTGCGCGCGTTACTGTCGGGACAGGTGGACCTGGCCGTGTCGAACATGCCGCTGGTGCACCCCAACCTGGAGGCGCGCCTGCTGGTAAAGAACGCGATCGTGGCACTGGTGCCGGTGGATCACCGGCTGGCCACGCGGACTTGGGTGCGCCCGGCCGAGCTGGTCGGAGAAGACCTGATCGGCTACGGACCGGACGTCCCGTTCGGATTGCTGGTCCGCGAGATGTTCGGCAGCGAGGGCAACCAGCCCGATATGCGGGTGCAGGTGGAGCAGGCGCACGTGGCGCGCGCGCTGGCGCAGGCCGGCGCCGGCATCGCGCTGGTCGATGCCATGACCGTGTTCGGCCAGAGCTGGCCCAATATCGTTGCGGTGCCGATACGCACCAAGGTCAATGCCTCGGTGCAGATCTTCCATGTGCAGACCGAACCGCTGTCGCGGCTGTCGCTGGAATTCGTGGATACGCTGACGGGGATGATGAAGGGCTAGTGGTTCTTTACTGAAGCCTCAGACCGTTGCCGCCTTGTCCAGCCAGCGCGTCAGCTGGTCCGTCACCGCCGAACTCGAAAACGAGCAGCTATCCTGCGCGAACACTGCCGACATCTCGAGCCGGCGCAGCAGCTCTTCCATCGCCTGCCCGTAGACCGGCGGCAGCGCCAGCCCGGTACCGGCTTCGCGCCATGCGCGCACCAGGTCGCCAGCGGGCATCGATCCGGCCAGGTGCTGGTCCAGTGCGGCACGCATGTGCGCCAGTGCTTCGTTGTTGGCGGCGCTCATAAACGTGCCCTCCTTTCCTTGTACAGTTCGCGGAACGTGCGGCCCGACGGGGCCGGCATGTCGCGGGTTTCGGTCCAGCCCTTGCCCGCCATCGGCAGGCTGGCAATCAGCTTGTTGCTGCCACCCATGCGGCCCAGCAGCCAGGCGCCGATGCGGGTGGCAAAGGCATACAGCTCCGGGCGTTTGGCGACGTAGCCCCACGCCTGCAGCGCGAAGCGCTCCTGCCATGGGCGCAGCCCGCGCTCCATCTGCTTCTCGCGCAGCTTGCGCAGCAGGTCCGACAGCGGGATCGATGCCGGGCACACGCGGTTGCACTCGCCGCACATGGTCGCCGCCTGCGGCAGGTCGATCGCATTGGCCAGGCCGACGTAGCTGGGCGTCAGCACGCTGCCCATCGGGCCCGGATAGACCCAGCCATACGCGTGGCCGCCGATCTTCTGGTAGACCGGACAGTGGTTCATGCAGGCGCCGCAGCGGATGCAGCGCAGCATCTCCTGGAAGTCGCCGCCGATCAGCCCGGTGCGGCCGCCATCGACCAGCACGAAGTACATGTGCTCGGGGCCGTCGCGCTCGCCCTCGGCGCGCGGGCCGGTCAGCAGCGAGAAGTAGTTCGAGATGGCCTGGCCGGTGGCCGAGCGCGGCAGCAGGCGCATCACCGTGGCCAGGTCTTCCAGCGTCGGCAGCACCTTTTCGATGCCGGTCACGGCCACGTGCACGCGCGGCATCACCGTGCACATGCCTTCGTTGCCCTCGTTGGTGACCACCGCCACCGAGCCGGTCTCGGCAATGATGAAGTTGCCGCCGGTGACGCCCATGTCAGCGCTCAGGAACTCGGGGCGCAGCACTTCGCGCGCCTCGCGCGTCATCTCCGGGATCTCGGTCAGCCGCGGCTTGTGGTGGACCCTGGCGAACAGGTCGGCGATCTCGTCCTTGTCCTTGTGCACCACCGGCGCAATGATGTGCGACGGCGGTTCCGAGTCGTTGATCTGCAGGATGTATTCGCCCAGGTCGGTCTCGATGCTCTGCACGCCCATCTCGCCCAGCACCTGGTTCAGCCGCATTTCCTCGGTCACCATGGACTTGCTCTTGATGACCTTCTTCACGCCATGCTTCTGCGCGATCTCGGCCACCAGGCGCGCGGCATCGGCAGTGGTCTCGGCAAACAGCACCGTGGCGCCGCGCTTCGTCGCGTTCTCTTCGAAGGTGGCCAGCCAGACGTCGAGGTTTTCCAGCGCGCGGTCGCGGCGCTCTTTCAGGGCCTCGCGCGTGGCGTCGAAGTCGATATCGCGGATCGCGTCGGCGCGGGCCGTGACGAACTTGGTCGAAAGCTTCTTCAGGTTCTGCTGCAGGCGCTGGTCGGCCAGCTTCTGGCCGGCGCGCGCCTTGAATTCCATGCTGTGGACTTGCATCGTGGCGATTCCCCGGATTTCAGCGGATGTCAGGCGTCGCCCGCCAGCACCTGGGCGATATGCAGCACGCGCGTGCTGCTGTCGCCGGTGCGGCGCAGGCGGCCTTCGATATTGAGGATGCAGCCCAGGTCGCCCAGCACCACCGTATCGGCGCCGCTGGCCTTGATGTTGGCGCACTTCTCGTCGACGATCGCGGTCGAGATATTGCCGTACTTGACCGAGAAGGTGCCGCCAAAACCGCAGCAGGCTTCGCAATCCTTCATTTCGGTCAGCTGCACGCCCGGCAGCCGCGACAACAGCTCGCGCGGCTGCTGCTTGACGCCCAGCTCGCGCAGGCCGGAACAGGAATCGTGATAGGTGACATGGCCCGAGAACGACGACGGCAGCGTCTGCACCCTGGCCACGTTGACCAGGAAATCCGTCAGCTCGAACACGCGTTCGCGCAGGCGCTCGTAGCGGCCGTTGAGTTCGGGATCGTTGTGCAGCAGGTCGCCGTAGTGCTGGCGGATCATGCCGCCGCAGCTGCCCGACGGCACCACGATGTAGTCGAACATCTCGAACTCGCGCAGGAATTTCTCCGCCAGGTCGCGCGACACCGCGCGCTCGCCCGAGTTGTAGGCCGGCTGGCCGCAGCAGGTCTGCGCCTCGGGCACCATGACCTCGTAGCCGGCGGCTTCCAGCAGCTTGAGCACCGAAAACCCGATTTCCGGACGCATCAGGTCCACCAGACAGGTGGCGAACAGACCAACTCGCATTGTCGACTTCTCCAGACCCGAAACCCCGCAATTATGCGCGTTTGCGTCGCGCGTGGCGCACAAACCGTTCAGCAAGGGCGTGAATCCGGTGCAATGCACATCACTTCCGGTGAGCAACATCACCAGCCGTTTCTTACGGTAATGTCATTTCACCTATTGAAATTTTCACAATGTGAGATAGAATCGGGCAGACGCTTAAAAATGCCGCAAGCAACATTTCTCTTTTTTCCATCTATGTCCGACGCAGACAAGTCACCCGGCAAGACGTCCATCCAGGTCATCGAGCGCATGATGACCCTGCTGGACGCGCTCGCGCAGCACGCCGACCCGGTCAGCCTGAAAGAGCTGTCACTGGCCACGGGGCTGCATCCCTCCACCGCCCACCGCATCCTCAACGACATGGTGGCCTGCCGCTTTGTCGACCGTTCCGATCCCGGCAGCTACCGGCTCGGCATGCGGCTGCTGGAACTGGGCAACCTGGTCAAGGCACGCCTGTCCGTGCGCGACGCGGCGCTGGCGCCGATGCGCGCGCTGCACCGCGTCACCGGCCAGACCGTGAACCTGTCGGTGCGCCAGGGCGACGAGATCGTCTACATCGAGCGCGCCTACAGCGAGCGCTCGGGCATGCAGGTGGTGCGCGCCATCGGCGGCCGCGCGCCGCTGCACCTGACCTCGGTCGGCAAGCTGTTCCTGGCAGCGGACGAAGCCGCGCGCGTACGCAACTACGCCACCCGCACCGGGCTGGCCGGACATACCCGCACCTCGATCACCGACCTGACCAAGCTCGAGCGGGAGCTCAGCTGGGTGCGCTCCAACGGCTATGCGCGCGACAACGAAGAGCTGGAACTGGGCGTGCGCTGCATTGCCGCCGGCATCTATGACGACTCGCGCCGGCTGGTGGCCGGGCTGTCGCTGTCGGCACCGGCCGACCGGCTGCAGGACAGCTGGCTGCAAAACCTGAAGGACACGGCGCTGCAGATCTCGCGCGGCATGGGCTACGTGACCGAAGCCGCCGCCTGAAGGCCGAATCGCCAGCCGCCGCCAACGCGCGGGCTGCCATCATGGCAGTCCGCGCGTTTTGCTTTGGGACTGCGGTCGTCTCAATTCCATGGTTTACGCTTAGTTTTCAGATAACCAGCAAACCATATAATTGGCACCCATGCGAACCCGTGCCGTCACCCTCACCGAACAGGTCACCCGCCAGCTGCGCGCCGATATCGAAAGCGGCGCCTACCCGGTCGGCAGCCGGTTGCCGACCGGCAGGCAGCTGTCCGAGCAGTACGGCGTCAGCGCCGCGGTGATCCGCGAAGTCACCGAGCACCTGCGTTCGCAGGGCTTCGTCGAGTCACGCCAGGGCGTCGGCTGCACGGTGCGCTCGCGTACCGGCTCGGCGGGATTCCAGCTGCCGCGCGAACCCGATATCGACGCCAGCGGGCTGGCCGACCTGTACGACCTGCGCATCGACCTGGAAGGCGCCGCCGCGGCGCTGGCCGCCGTGCGCCGCACCGATGAGGACGTGGCCGCACTGAGTGCACTGCTGCAGCGGCTGCGCGCTCATCTCTATGACCCGCAGCCGGCCGCCGATATCGACGCCGCCTTCCATATCGGCATTGCCGCCGCCACGCACAACCCCTACTACCGCCAGCTGCTGCAGTACCTGAACCTGCAGCTGCACCAGGCCGTGGCCACCGCGCGCGCCAATACGCTGCGCCAGGCAGGCCTGGCCGAGACCGTGCATGCCGAGCATGAAGCGATCGTCGATGCCATCCGCCGTGGCGATGCCGCGGCAGCCCGCGCGGCCGCGGTGACGCACCTGCAATGCGCGGCGCGCCGGCTTGGCTTGGTGCTGCGCACGCGCGCCGATGAAGCGTCGACAGCGCGCGTAGCCAGCTCCCCTTCCCTTTCCTGAGACGACACCACCATCATGCAAACCGGCCAATTCGCCCAGCGGCTCACCGAGGCCCTCGGCGCCGACACCGTCCTGACCAACCCCGACGACATCGCCCCGTGGCTGTCCGACTGGCGCGGCATCTACCGCGGCCAGGCCCAGGCCGTGCTGCGGCCGCGCACCGTGGACGAAGTCTCGCGCGCCCTGGCGTTGTGCCAGCAGGCCGCGGTGCCGGTGGTGCCGCGCGGCGGCAATACCGGCCTGTGCGGCGGCGCCACGCCCGATGCGCAGGCGCAGAACGTGGTGCTGAGCCTGGACCGCATGAACGCGGTGCGCTCGCTCGACACCATCGCCAACACCATGGTTGCAGAGGCCGGCTGCATCCTCGGCAACCTGCGCCGCGCGGCGCAAGACGCCAACCGGCTGCTGCCGCTGTCGCTGGCCGCCGAAGACTCATGCCAGATCGGCGGCAACCTTGCGACCAATGCCGGCGGCGTGAACGTGGTGCGCTATGGCATGGCGCGCGAACTGGTGCTGGGCGTGGAAGCGGTGCTGCCCAACGGCGAGGTCTTCCATGGCCTGCGCACGCTGCGCAAGGACAATACCGGCTATGACCTGAAGCAGCTGCTGGTCGGCTCCGAAGGTACGCTCGGCGTAATCACCGCGGCCGCGCTGCGGCTGTTCCCGCGTACCGACACGCGCAGTGTGGTGCTGGCGGCGGTGGCCTCGCCGGCGCAGTCGCTGGCACTCTATGAACTGCTGTTTGAACAATGCGGCGCGCGCCTGCAGGCGTTCGAATTCTTTACCGGCGATTGCCTGGACTTGGTGCTCACGCACGCAGAGGGCGTGCAGGAGCCGTTCGCGCAACGCTACCCCGCCTACGTATTGGTGGAACTGGCCGACACCACGGACGAAGATGCGCTGAACGCGCTGCTCGAACGCGTTATCGGCGAAGCGCTGGAGCGCGAGCTGTGCCTCGATGCAGCCGTGTCTGCCTCGCTCGCACAATTGCAGGCGCTGTGGAAACTGCGTGAGGAAATCTCCGAGGCGCAGCGCGCCGACGGCCCGCACCTGAAGCACGACATCTCGCTCCCGATCGAGCAGATTCCGGCCTTCATGACCTCGATGGAAACGCGGCTGCGTGGGCTCGATCCCGCCATCCGGCCCTTTATCTTCGGGCACTTCGGCGACGGCAACCTGCACTACAACCTGTCGCGCCCGGCCGGCGCGCCCAAGGACTGGGCGGCCACGCAAGGCGATGCGGTGACCGACGCGGTGCTGGACGAAGTGATGCGCTACGGCGGCAGCATCAGCGCCGAGCATGGCATCGGCCAGCTCAAGCGCCATGCCTTCCTGACCATGAAGGACCCGCTGGAACTGCGGCTGATGCGCGAGATCAAGGCCGTGTTCGACCCGGCCGGGATCATGAACCCAGGCAAGCTGCTCTGACGGCCGCGGCCGCCAGAACGAAAAACGCGCCGTGGCACGGCGCGTTTTTTCCCGGTCAGGCGTTCCGTATCAGATGCCGCGCGACTGTTGCGAGGCCAGGATCGCGTGCGCGCCGCCCGGAGCCTGCGTCAGGTTCGGCGACGACGGGAAACCACGCTGCGGCGACGATGGCGACGGCGCATGCTCCAGCCAGTCCTTGACGCGGTTGGCATCGGCAAAGCGCGACAGCTTGCCGGCCGAGTCCAGGAACACCATCACCACGTTGCGGCCCTGGACCTTGGCCTGCATCACCAGGCACTGGCCGGCCTCGGAGATAAAGCCGGTCTTCTGCAGGCCGATCTCCCAGTTGCCGCCGCGCACCAGGCGGTTAGTGCTGACGTAGTGCTGGGTGCGGCCCAGCACGTTGACCTCATGCTCGGTCTGCGTCGAGAACTCGCGGATGGTCGGGTTGCGATACGCCGCGTTGACCATGCGCACCAGGTCCGTCGCGCTCGACACATTGCTGCTCGACAGCCCGCTGGAATCGACGAAGTGGCTGTCGTTCATGCCCAGCTCGCGGGCCTTGCGGTTCATCGCCTGGACAAAGGCCGGCAGGCCGCCCGGGTAGTTGCGGCCCAGCGCCGACGCGGCGCGGTTCTCGGACGACATCAGCGCCAGCAGCAGCAATTCCTGGCGCGTCAGCTGCGTACCAAAGCGCAGGCGCGAGCCGCTGTGCTTTTCGGTGTCGCGGTCTTCCTCGGAGATGGTCAGCACTTCGTCCATCGGCAGGCGGGCGTCCATCACCACCAGCGCGGTCATCAGCTTGGTGATCGAAGCGATCGGCAGCACCGCACTGGCGTTCTTCTGGAACAGCACCTCGTTGGAATTCTGGTCCATCACCAGTGCCACGCTGGAGCGCAGTGCCAGCGCGTCGTCAGTGTCACGCAAGCCCATGGCTTCGCCCAGCGACGGCTTGGCCGGGGTGAAGGCGGCGCGCACGGGTGCGGCACGCTGGGCTACGACGGTATGGCGCTTGCCATTTTTCAGCACCACCACTTTGCGTGTGCTGCTTGCTTCGCGCTTGGCGACCTTGCCGCTACGCGAGCTCTTGGCAACAATCTTCGAAGCACCCTTTTTCTCGGCGTTAACCGATTTTACCTGCTTTTTCGACGTTTTTTGGGTAGTTGCGGACTTGGTGGCCGCTTCGGCCACAGGTGCCGCGACCATCGACACCGATACCAGGACCGCGGTGGCAACAGCGGACAGGGGTGCGGAGCCGAAGAATCTGGAAAAAATGGAATCAGACCGGAACATGATTCGTTCAGCGCATAGGAATGGCGCTAGTGTAGGAAAGAAAGAAATTGTTAGCAAGATTAAAGACTTACAGACGCTCCTTAAAGTTCGATTTGCAAACATTTCCACATTGCGGAAAAAGCAACCAAAAGGTCACGTTTGCATGCGAACCGCCTCTGGCTTGCCCCAGGCGTACCCGGGTTCACCTTGCTGCCCCTTGGAACACTCCCAGCCAATACACGGACGTCGTCTTGTATATCGGCACTCATCGTTACACATTGATACAAACTTTTCTCAAACTTTGCTATGAGAGGAAACGCGCGAACCCGCTGACCGGCTCACGTTCCGTGGTCAGCTGGTTCTCGATCGCTTCCGGGTCGGCAAAACCCAGTGACATGCCGCATACCACCATTTCCTCCGGTGGCAGCCGCAGGTGGCTGCCAATAATCTTGTGGAACTGCGTGAACGCCGCCTGCGGACAGGTATCAAGCCCGCGCGCCCGGGCGGCGACCATGATGCTTTGCAGGAACATGCCGTAGTCCAGCCAGCTGCCCTGCTCCATGATGCGGTCGATGGTGAAGATCATCCCCACCGGCGCATCGAAGAAACGGAAATTGCGCGCGTGCTGCTCATGCATGCGCGCCTTGTCTTCGCGGCTGATCTCAAGCAGTCCGTACAGGTCCCAGCCCACCTTGCGCCGCCGCGACAAGTAGGGGTCGGCCCACTCGCGCGGGTAGTACGGATACTCTTCCAGGTACTTGCTGTCGCGCTCGGGGTCTTCGTAGGCGCCCAGCACATCGGCGCACAGCTTGGCCTTCGCCTCGCCGGACAGCACATAGACGCGCCACGGCTGCGTATTGGTGCCCGACGGCGCACGGCTGGCTACGGCCAGGATTTCCTCGACGGTCCGGCGCGGCACCTGCGTATCGAGAAAGGCCCGCACCGAACGCCGCGTCAGGATCGCGCGATCCACGCAGTCCACGGCATCCTGCGAACCGAATTGCACCTCGTGGGACATCTTGTTCATCTCCTGTTGCCCCGTTCCTACCCTTGCCCGCCCGTCACCGCGTCGGCCATCACCAACGGCAGCAGCGCCTCGCGCAGCGGCTCCGGCAACGGCACCGGCCGGCGCGTGGCGCGATCGACATAGACGTGGATGAAATGCCCCTGCGCGGCGGCAGTCTCGTTGTCGCCGCTGAACAGCCCGACCTCATAGCGCACGCTCGACGTGCCCAGTCTTGCCACGCGCAGGCCGGCCACCACGGTCTCGGGAAAGCTCAGCGACGAGAAGTAGTTGCACTGCGTCTCGATCACCAGCCCGATCGTGTCGCCCGACGTGACATCGAGCACGCCCTGCCGGATCAGGTAGGTATTCACCACGGTATCAAAGTAACTGTAGTAGACAACGTTGTTAACGTGGCCATAGACATCGTTATCCATCCAACGCGTGGTGATCGGCTGGAAGTACGGATAGGCACTGCGCGACTCGGCTTGCGGTTTCATGAGACGTGGACGGGACAGGATGGGATAGGAATATTCTGAAGTAGCCGCATACGCGACACTACCGGCGGATGACAAGTGCGACACCAAGCGCCGCGAGCACCATGCCGGCAGCGGCCAGCGGCGGAAAGCGCTCACCGAAGAGCAGCCACGCCATCACCGCGGTAGTGGGCGGCGTCAGGTACATCAGGCTCGACACCTTGGTGGCCGCGCCCCGCCGGATCAGCAGGAACAGCAGCGAGATGGCGCCGATCGACAGCGCCACCACCGACCACGCCATGGCACCAAGCATCGCGGCACTCCACTGCACCGCGCGGGTCTCGAACAGGAACATGAACGGCACGCACGCAAGTGCCGCCGCGGCGAACTGGATCACCGAGCCCATGCGCAGGTCGAACACCGGGCAGAAGTGCTTCTGGTAGACCGTGCCGACGGTGATGCTGAGCAAGGCGCCACCCGCCAGTGCCAGGCTTGCCGGCGTGAGTCCGCTGGCACCCAGCTTGTTGGCCACCACCAGCGCCACGCCAGCGATGCCGAGCAGCAGGCCCAGCCACGCGTGCGCGCCGATGCGCTCACCCATGCGCGTGGCGATCAGCGCGGTCAGGATCGGCTGCATGCCGACGATCAGCGCCGATACGCCGGCAGGCATGCCAAGCTTGATCGCAGCCCAGACGCCACCCAGGTAGCCCGTCTGCAGCAACAGCCCCGCTACGGCGATATGGCCGACCGCGGACCAGTCCGTTTGCGCCTTGCCCGGCAGGCGCGGCAGCGGCACGCGCGCCAGCAGCACGAATGGCACCATCAGCACCACCACGCCGGCAAAGCGCAGGAACAGGAAGGTCATCGGCTCCGCGTACGGCATGCCGTATTTGGCAACGATAAAGCCGGTGCTCCAGATCAGCACGAACAGCCACGGCATCGACGCCACCCACAGCGCGGCGCGGGCGCTTGACGCTGCTGCGCCGCCTTGCTCCATCACGCCGCTCATGTGGCCAGCAGCGCCTGTGCATGGCGCGCGTGATATTGTGCGGCCACGCTTACCGTCTGCGCGTGGACCGCAACCGTGTCCTCGATCTGGTTGCCGTAGCCGCCCGCCATCGCCACCGCCACCGGCAACTGGCGTGCATGCGCGGCATCGAACACCAGCCGGTCGCGCCGTGCCAGGCCCGCCAGGGTCAGCCTGAGCCGCCCGAGGCGATCGCCCTCATGCGGATCGGCGCCGGCCAGGTAGATGATCAGCTCGGGATCGAAGCGGCTGAACAGCGTGTCCAGCGCCGCCTGCAGCGCCTGCGCATAGGTGTCGTCGTCGCAGCCGTCCGGCAGGCCGACGTCCAGGTCGCTGGCCTCTTTGCGGAACGGATAGTTCTTCTCGCCATGCAGCGACAACGTGAACACGGACGGATCGCCTTGCAGGATCGACGCGGTACCGTTGCCCTGGTGCACATCCAGGTCGACCACGGCCACGCGGCGCACGGCGCCATCGCGCTGCAGCACGCGCGCCGCAATCGCGGCATCGTTGAACACACAGAAGCCGCCGCCCTTGTCGGCATACGCATGGTGGGTGCCGCCCGCCAGGTTCACGGCAATGCCTTCGCGCAGCGCCGTCCGGCAGGCCTCGATGGTGGCGCCTGCGGAGCGCCGCGAGCGTTCCACCATGGCCTCGGACCACGGGAAGCCGATCTCGCGCCGGCGCGCCGCGTCGAGGGTGCCGGCTGACGCGGCCTGCACGTACCCGGGCGTGTGCGCCAGCAACAAGGCATCGTCGCCCGCGCGCGGCGCCTCAACCAGGCGCAGCCCCGGCACCTGCGCCGCGACGGCATCGCGCAGCATGCTGTACTTGCGCATCGGGAAACGGTGCCCGGGTGGCAGTGGCAGCACAAAATGGTCGGCATAGAAAGCGAGCATGGAAGTGGCCTGGGCGGTTCTGTTCACGTCTTTGTTGGTTCCCGGCGCGGCCATCCGTGCGGGCGCGGGCAATCCGCGATGGTAGCACCCCTGCATGGCCCTCGCCGGAGCGCCCCGGAGTGGCGTCACAGCCGCTCCCGTGTATCGCCAGCAACGTTGTTTGTGCATTGCACAAAATCCACTTGACATTGGATCTGGCGCCCCTAAAATAGGAATTGTTGCGGCGCACCAAATAAGAAATGCGCCTTGACCCACCCACACGCCTGGGCTGGCCGAATCGGGCACAACACCGTCACGGCCCTGACATCTAGGCGGCTTAATTTGCTAGACCTTGAAGTTCACCACTGGAGACCAGCAATGATCCTCACCCCGGAACAAGTTGCAGCAGCGCAAAAGGCCAACCTCGAAACGCTGTTCGGCCTGACCACCAAGGCGTTTGAAGGCGTCGAAAAGCTCGTCGAGCTGAACCTGCAGGTCGTCAAGACTTCGTTCGCAGAAGGCGTTGACAACGCCAAGAAGGCGCTGTCGGCCAAGGACGCACAGGAACTGCTGGCCATCCAGGCCGCAGCCGTGCAGCCGGTTGCCGAAAAGACCCTGGCCTACACCCGCCACCTGTATGAAATCGCTTCGGAAACCCAGAGCGAGTTCACCAAGGTAGCCGAGGCTCAACTGGCCGAAGGCTCGAAGAACGTGCAAGCGCTGGTCGAGAACCTCGCCAAGAACGCCCCGGCCGGTTCGGAATCGACCGTGGCCATCGTGAAGTCGGCGATCTCCGCTGCCAACAACGCCTACGAGTCGGTGCAGAAGGCGACCAAGCAAGCGGTCGAAATCGCTGAAACCAACTTCCAGGCTGCGGCTACGGCTGCCACCAAGGCTGCCCAGCAAGCCAGCGCCACGGCCCGTACGGCCACGGCAAAGAAGACGACGGCTGCCTGATAACTGCCTGCGTTGAAGATGGACCGGCTGCGGCCGGTCCGTTGGCAAAGCATATCGACGCCTGGCGTTTGCGGTGTGTTTTGCCAACGATGAAGGTAGTGCCCTGACTGAGTTGCATCGGTGCTGCCTTGTCCGCCGATGTCTCCTCGGTACCGCGGTCTCCTTGTCCAAAGGTATCGTTAAACCCGACCTCTACAGGTCGGGCTTTTTTTTTGCTCTTCACCTTTCCATCAGGTTGGTCCCGGTGAACAGCGGCCGTGGGCCCCGAGCATGCATGCCGGCCTATTCTCCGATGCGCACAGGAATTCGCCGCCGCCCGAACTGACGCTCAAAATTCCCGAAACGTCCCGCAATCTGTGCAAAGCAGTCTGGGCAAGTTCCCGTGGGAGTCAGGCGATAGCTTTCGATCGCGTGCCAGTCGCGCACGATGAGCTGCGCGCGGCAAGCGGGGCAATGGGTGGTGGCACCGGCGGTGTCGTGCACGTTGCCGGTGTAGACGTAATGCAGTCCCTCCGCCAGCGCGTGCTTGCGGGCGCGCGCAAGGGTGGAACATGGTGTCGGCGGCACGTCGCGCATCTTGTAGTCCGGATGGAATGCGGTGAAGTGCAGCGGCACGTCGGGACCAAGCTCCCTGGCGATCCACCGGGCCTCGGCGCGAATCTCGTCATCGCTGTCGTTCTTGCCGGGAATGAGCAGCGTCGTGATCTCGAGCCAGACATCGGTTTCGTGCTTCAGGTACTGGAGCGTCTCCAGTACCGGCTGCAGGTGCGCCCCGGTGAAGGCAACATAGAACGCGTCGCTGAAGCCTTTCAGGTCGACGTTTGCCGCATCCATCCTGGCGTAGAAATCACGCCGCGCCTCGGCGCCCATATATCCTGCGGTCACCGCCACCGTCCTGATGCCCAGTTGGTGGCAGGCATCGGCTACGTCCATGGCGTACTCGGCGAAGATCACCGGGTCGTTGTAGGTGAAGGCCACGCTTTTGCAACCGTGCGCCGCCGCCGATGCGGCGATCGCTTCGGGCATGGCCGCATCGGCCAGGGTCTCCATCTCGCGCGATTTACTGATATCCCAGTTCTGGCAGAACTTGCAGGCCAGATTGCAGCCGGCTGTGCCGAACGACAGGACGGCGGAGCCCGGGTAGAAGTGGTTGAGCGGCTTCTTTTCGATCGGGTCGATGCAGAAGCCCGACGAGCGGCCATAGGCGGTCAGCACCATCCGATCGCCGACCCGCTGGCGCACGAAGCAAGCGCCGCGCTGCTCGCCATGCAGGCGGCAGTGGCGCGGGCACAGGTCGCATTGCATGCGGCCGTCATCCAGGAAATGCCAGTAGCGGCCGGCATAGCTCCCTGAACCGGGCACATCCTTCATGAATGGTCCTTGTGCGGCTTGCTGATCACGGTTACCGACAATACATCCAGGTCGAAGAACGGGCTGTCAGCCGGAGGCGGGGGCAATCCGGCACCCCATCCGGCGATGGCATGCTTGATGTACTCTGCCATCTGCTCGTCGGCAACGTCCCTGGGCTGGTCGATCATCACGACATAGCGGCGAGTGCTCATGGCAGATCCTTTATGGCGCCCATGACAGGCAACCATGGTGGCATCACGAACGTATCCGGTGTCATCAATGCCGGCGACCCCATTCACGCGACGTCTAGCGATAGACCAGCACCGGAATCTTGCTGTGGGTCAGTACCTTCAGGGTTTCGCTGCCGATCAACAGCGCCTTCACACCCCGGCGCCCATGAGACGCCATGACAATCAGGTCACAATCGTTTTCTTCTGCAGCCTTGATGATGGCATCGTAGGGATGATCGTCGACCACGCTGCTGGTGTCGCAGGGCACGCCTGCCGCGGCGGCCTCTCGCGCGATGCCGTCGAGGTATTTCGATGCGTCCTCGAGGACAGCCTCTTCGAACTGCTCTCGCGTGTCGGTGAGCATTTCGGTGTGGTAAGTCGTGACGTGGAAATCCGGGCAGGCGCGCAGCGCCGTAATGCTGGCCTGCGTCTCCTGCGCGAACTCCAGTGCCTTGCGAAAGGCCGCTTCGGCCAGAGCGGAGCCATCTACCGCAACAAGAAGATGCCTGAACACGTCGTGCCTCCTTGTCAGCTGAACGGTAGCCACCGGGGGCCACCGGATCCCGCCAGCAGACATCCGGCAGCGATCGGCCGCGCGCGAATATGCAGCGCCGGCCTCGGTCGCCTTGGGGTGCATGGCGGCTGAATTCAGTATAGGCAGCGAAGGTCTTGCACCGCTCCTGTCGCAATCTGCACCTTGGCTGCCGACGCGAGCGGTACTGGCAGGCAGACCTCGCGGACGCCGGCAAATTATGGCGGTTAATTGCATAATTGGCAATGAAAAAGCCCGCCTGGGCAGGCGGGCTTTCTCGCTTGCAGCGAACGGCGCTCAGCGCTTGCGCGGCGGCGGCACGTCAGTACACGTGCCTTCATAGATCTCCGCCGCCATGCCGATCGATTCACCCAGCGTCGGGTGCGGATGGATGGTCTTGCCGATATCCACCGCATCGGCGCCCATCTCGATCGCCAGGCAGACCTCGCTGATCAGGTCGCCTGCATGCGTGCCGACGATGCCGCCGCCGATCACGCGATGGGTTTCCTCGTCGAAGATCAGCTTGGTGAAGCCTTCGTCGCGGCCGTTGGCGATGGCGCGGCCCGATGCCGCCCAGGGGAACACGCCCTTGCTGTACTTGATCCCCTTCTCCTTGCACTCGTCTTCGGTCAGGCCGGCCCAGGCCACTTCCGGATCGGTGAAGGCCACCGACGGGATCTGCTTGGCATCGAAGTAAGCCTTCTCGCCATGCGCGGCCTCAGCGGCAACGTGGGCTTCATGCACCGCCTTGTGCGCCAGCATCGGCTGGCCGACGATATCGCCGATCGCAAAGATATGCGGCACATTGGTGCGCATCTGCTTGTCGACGTTGATAAAGCCGCGCTCGCTCACGGCCACGCCGGCCTTCTCTGCGCTGATGCGCTTGCCGTTGGGCGAGCGGCCCACCGACACCAGCACCAGGTCGTAGCGCTGTGGCTCGGCCGGCGCGGCCTCGCCTTCGAACTTGACGTAGATGCCGTCCGGTTTGGCTTCCACGCCGACGGTTTTGGTCTTCAGCATGACCTTGCCGAAGCGGTCCTTGTTCTTCTTTTCCCAGACCTTGACCAGGTCGCGGTCAGCACCGTTCATCAGGCCGTCGAGCATTTCCACGACATCGATGTCGGCACCCAGCGTGCTGTACACCGTGGCCATTTCCAGGCCGATGATGCCGCCGCCGATGACCAGCATCTTGTTGGGCACTTCGGGCAGCTCCAGCGCGCCGGTCGAGTCGACGATGCGCGGATCTTCCGGGATGAACGGCAGTTTCACCGCCTGGCTGCCGGCAGCGATGATGGCCTTCTCGAAGCGGATCACGGTCTTCTTGCCGGTGCTGCGCTTGCCCTCGCCTTCGGTCAGCTCGACCTCCATGTGATGCGGGTCGAGGAAGTTGCCGATGCCGCGCACCACCTGCACCTTGCGCGCCTTGGCCATGCCGGCCAGGCCGCCGGTGAGCTTGCCGACCACCTGGTTCTTGTAGTGGCGCAGGCCGTCCAGGTCGATCTTGGCTTCGCCGAACAGGATGCCGTGGGCGGCCAGCGCCTTGGCTTCGTCGATCACGGCGGCGTTGTGCAGCAGCGCCTTGGACGGGATGCAGCCCACGTTCAGGCAGACGCCGCCAAGCGTGCTGTAGCGCTCCACCAGCACGGTATTCATGCCCAGGTCTGCGGCGCGGAAGGCGGCCGAGTAGCCGCCGGGGCCGGCGCCCAGCACCAGCGTCTCGCACTGGATATCGGCGCCACCGCTGTGGCTGGCGGCAGCAGGAGCCGGTGCCGGAGCCGCCGCCGCGGGTGCGGGTGCGGGAGCCTGCGCCGGTGCCGGAGCTTGCGCGGGCGCCGGGGCGGCCGCGGCCTGCTGGGCCTCGATGGTGCAGATCACCGCGCCCTGGCCGACCTTGTCGCCGACCTTGACCTTGACCTCAACCACCTTGCCGGCGGCCGACGACGGCACGTCCATGCTGGCCTTGTCGGATTCCAGCACGATCAGGGACTGTTCCACCTCGACCGTGTCGCCGGCCTTGACCAGCACCTCGATCACTTCCACCGCGTCGAAATCGCCGATATCCGGCACCTTGACTTCGATCACACTCATGTTTGCTCCTCTATGCGCGCCCGCCTCTCGGCTTCAGGGCGCGCCGTCGTTGTTGGTTGCCGCGCTGTCGGGTGCCGTACTGCCGGTTGCCGGATTGCCGCCCGAGGCACCGCCAGCCGCCGGCGCCGGTGCGGCGTCACCCTCGTGCAGCCGCACGGTGTGCACCTCGATCGGCCCCGCCGAACTCTTGTCGAACTCCACGCCCGCATCGACGCCGATGCGCGCGATCTCGCCCGCATCCAGGTCCGGCCGGTCATAGACCGCATGCATCGCGCCCAGCGCGTAGTTGCGGCCCGAGCCGATACCCCAGAAGCGGTCGAACGAAAACACCTCGCGGTACGAGTAGACGCCGAAGATGCCCGCCGGATTGGCGATCAGGCATACGATCTGCGACGACTCGTAGGGATCGTCCTCGTCTTCCTTGGTGTTGACGAAGTAGTCCGACTTCAGCTTCTCATGCACCTTCAGGAAGGTGCGGAACACGTCATCGCGCGAGCCCAGCCGGCACTCTTCGCCAAGCCCCGCCAGCAGCGTGCGCATGACCGGGAAGTGCGCGGTGGTCCCGGCCAGCGCGATGAAGCCGTCGCCTACCGGGAACACCTTCTGGTTGCGCTCGTAGGCGCGCGACAGGCGCGTGTCGCCAAAGGTCACCAGCGCGTCTGCCGCGATGGCCACCTCGGCGCCCTTCCTGACGACCACGCAGGTAGTCATGGCTCGCTCCCGGTTGCGCGTGGTGCGCCGGGCAGGCCAGGCCGTCGGCCTGGCCTGCACGGCGCAACCCCGCTTACAGCAGGATGCGGCGGAAATCCGCCAGCAGTTGCCCGAAGTACGTGTTGAAGCGCGCCGCTTCGGCACCGTCGATGACGCGGTGGTCCCACGACAGCGACAGCGGCAGCGTCAGGCGCGGCGCGAACTGCTTGCCGTCCCACACGGGCTTCTGGTACGACTTGCACACGCCCATGATGGCCACTTCCGGCGCGTTGATGATCGGCGTGAAGTATGTGCCGCCGAGGCCGCCCAGCGAAGAGATCGAGAAGCAGCCGCCCTGCATCTGGTCCGGCTTGAGCTTGCCGTCGCGGGCCAGCTTGGCGAGCTCGCTCATTTCCTGGCTGATCTCCAGCACGCCCTTCTTGTCGGCGTCCTTGATCACCGGCACGACCAGGCCGTTCGGGGTGTCGGCGGCAAAACCGATGTTGAAGTACTTCTTCAGCACCAGGTTGTCACCATCGAGCGACGCGTTGAAGTTCGGGAACTTCTTCAGCGCCGCCACCGTGGCCTTGATCATGAACGCCAGCATCGTCACCTTGATGCCGGACTTCTCGTTTTCCTTGTTCAGCTGCAGGCGGAAGGCTTCCAGCTCGGTGATGTCCGCTTCGTCATGGTTGGTGACGTGCGGGATCATGACCCAGTTGCGGTGCAGGTTGGCACCCGAGATCTTCTTGATGCGCGACAGCGCCTTGCTTTCGACCTCGCCGAAGCGGGTGAAATCGACCTTCGGCCACGGCAGCAGGCCGAGCTCGCCACCACCGGCGCCAGCCGCGGCGGCCTGTGCGGGCGCGGCGGCCTGGCCGCTCATCACGCCCTTGACGTAGCCCTGCACGTCTTCCTGGGTGATACGGCCCTTGGGGCCGGTGCCCGGCACGCGCGACACGTCCACGCCCAGCTCGCGTGCGAACTTGCGCACCGAGGGGCTGGCGTGGGCGGCCTTGCCGGTTACGCCAGCGGCGGCCGGCGCGGCAGCAGGTGCTGCGGCCGGTGCCGGGGCGGCGGCTGCGGGGGCCGGTGCCGGTGCCGGTGCGGGCGCGCTGGCAGCCGGGGCCGGAGCCGGAGCCGCGGCGGCAGCTGCCGGGGCGGCGGCTGCGGCGGCGCCTTCCAGGATCAGCAGCAGCGTGCCTTCGGCGACGTTGTCACCGACCTTGACCTTGACTTCCTTGACCACGCCGCCTTGCGGCGACGGCACGTCCATGGTGGCCTTGTCGGACTCCAGCGTCACCACGGCGTCTTCGGCGTTGATGGTGTCGCCCGCCTTGACGTGGACTTCGATGACCGGCACGGCGTCGTAGTCGCCGATATCGGGCACCTTGACTTCGATGGTGCCGCCACCGCCAGCGGCCGGGGCCGCGGCTGGGGCTGCTGCGGGGGCAGGAGCCGGTGCGGGGGCTGCGGCGGCCGGCGCCGGTGCTGCGGCAGCAGGGGCAGGTGCGGCGGCGGCGGGCTCGTTGGCCGCCTCCAGCATCACCAGCACCGAGCCTTCGGACACGTTGTCGCCCACCTTGATGCGGACGTCCTTGACCACGCCGGCCTGCGGCGAGGGCACGTCCATGGTGGCCTTGTCCGATTCCAGCGTCACCAGCGCGTCTTCCGCGTTGATGCTGTCGCCGGGTTTCACATGCACTTCGATGACGGGAACGGCGTCATAGTCGCCGATATCCGGCACCTTGATTTCAATCGCTTGACTCATTCAGTGTCTCCTGGGCAGGCCGGCACGCGCGACATCCGCAAGCGGCGAGATTACCTTCGCCGCCCGCTTCTGTCACGCCGCCATGCCGCAAGGCGCCGTCCGGGCTCTGGCCGGGGCGCCCGCGGCACGGCGTTGCCGTACTGCGGGGGTTGGTGCTGGCTGCCGGATCAGACCGACATCGGGTTGGGCTTGTTCGGGTCGAGGTTGTACTTCTTGATGGCCTCGGCAACCTTGTCGCGGCCGATCGCACCCTCGTCGGCCAGCGCCTTGAGCGCGGCCAGCGTGACCCAGTAGCGATCCACTTCAAAGAAGTGGCGCAGCTTCTCGCGCGTGTCCGAGCGGCCGAAGCCGTCGGTGCCCAGCACCACGTAGCGGCGCGGCACGAACGGACGGATCTGCTCGGCAAACGCACGCACGTAGTCGGTGGAGGCGATCACCGGGCCGCGGGCCGACTTCAGGCTCTTGGCCACGTGCGATTCGCGCGGGGTCTCGGTCGGGTGCAGCAGGTTGAAGCGCTCGACGTCGTGGCCTTCGCGGGCCAGTTCGGTGAAGCTCGGGCAGCCCCACAGGTCCGACTCCACGCCCCAGTCCTTCTTGAGCAGGTCGGCAGCGGCGATCACCTCGCGGAAGATCGTGCCCGAGCCCAGCAGCTGCACGCGCGGCGCGTTGCTGTTCTCGACACCCTTGCGGAACTGGTACATGCCCTTGACGATGTCCTGCTCCACGCCAGCCGGCATTTCCGGATGCTCGTAGTTCTCGTTCATCACCGTCAGGTAGTAGTAGACGTCTTCCTGCTCGGCGTACATGCGGCGCAGGCCGTCCTGCATGACCACCGCCAGTTCGTACTGGAAGGTCGGGTCGTACGAGATGCAGTTCGGGATCGCGGCGTGGAACACGTGCGAGTGGCCGTCTTCATGCTGCAGGCCTTCGCCGTTCAGCGTGGTGCGGCCGGCGGTGCCGCCCAGCAGGAAGCCGCGCGAGCGCATGTCGGCAGCGGCCCAGCACAGGTCGCCGATACGCTGGATGCCGAACATCGAGTAGTAGATGTAGAACGGGATCATCTGCACGCCGTGCGTCGAGTACGACGTGGCGGCCGCGATCCAGTCGCACATGGCGCCGGCTTCGTTGATGCCCTCCTGCAGCACCTGGCCAGTCTGCGATTCCTTGTAGAACATCAGCTGGTCATGGTCTTCCGGCACGTACTTCTGGCCTTCCTGGTTCCAGATGCCGACCTGGCGGAACAGGCCTTCCATGCCGAAGGTGCGCGACTCGTCCGGCACGATGGGCACCACGTGCTTGCCGATCTGCTTGTCTTTCAGCAGCGTGTTCAGGATCCGCACGAAGGCCATGGTGGTGGACACTTCGCGGCCTTCGCCGGTGGCCTTCAGCAGCGCGTCGAACGCGGACAGCTGCGGGACCGGCAGCGCTTCGGCCTTCTGGCGGCGGGCCGGCAGGTAGCCGCCCAGGTTCTGCCGCGCCTGGCGCATGTATTCCAGTTCCTTCGAACCTTCCGGGAAGGTGATGTACGGCACCTCTTCGAGCTGGTCGTCGGCAACGGGAAGATTGAACTGGTCGCGGAACTTGCGGATCGCGTCCACCGGCATCTTCTTCTGCTGGTGGGCCACGTTCATGGCCTGGCCGGCGTCGCCCATGCCATAGCCCTTGATGGTCTTGGCCAGGATCAGCGTGGGCTGGCCCTTGTGCTCGCTGGCGGCCTTGTAGGCGGCGTAGATCTTGTGCGGATCGTGGCCGCCGCGGTTCAGGCGCCAGATGTCGTCGTCGGACCAGTCGGCCACCATCGCCTTCAGCTCAGGCGTGTTGAAGAAGTGCTCGCGGACATAGGCGCCGTCCTTGGCCTTCATGGTCTGGTACTCGCCGTCGACGCATTCCATCATGCGCTTCATCAGCAGGCCCTTGGTGTCGCGCGCCAGCAGCGAATCCCACTTGCTGCCCCACACCACCTTGATCACGTTCCAGCCGGCACCGCGGAATTCGGATTCCAGTTCCTGGATGATCTTGCCGTTGCCGCGCACCGGGCCATCCAGGCGCTGGAGGTTGCAGTTGATGACGAAGACCAGGTTGTCGAGCTTCTCGCGGCCGGCCATGCCGATCGCACCCAGCGATTCCGGCTCGTCGGTCTCGCCGTCGCCCAGGAAGGCCCAGACCTTGCGGTCGCCGGCCTTGGCCAGGCCGCGGCTGTCCAGGTACTTCATGAAGCGGGCCTGGTAGATGGCCATGATCGGGCCCAGGCCCATCGACACCGTCGGGAACTGCCAGAAGTCCGGCATCAGCCACGGGTGCGGGTAGGACGAGATGCCCTTGCCGTCCACCTCCTGGCGGAAGTTGTCGAGCTGGTCCTGGGTCAGGCGGCCGAGCAGGAAGGCGCGCGAATACACGCCCGGAGCCGAGTGGCCCTGCACGAACACCAGGTCGCCGCCGCCGGCTTCCGACGGGGCGCGCCAGAAGTGGTTGTAGCCGACGTCATACAGCGTGGCCGCCGAGGCGAACGACGAGATGTGGCCGCCGACGTTGGTGTGCTTGTTGGCGCGCAGCACCATCGCCATGGCGTTCCAGCGGGTGTACGAGCGGATCCGGTGCTCGATGTCCTGGTCGCCGGGGATGCGGGCCTGCTGCTCGACCGGAATCGTGTTGATGTACTGCGTCTCGGCGTGGAACGGCTGGGTCACGCCGTTCACGCGTGCGTATTCGATCTGCTTGTCGATCAGGAAAGCGGCGCGCGCCGGACCTTCGGCGGCCAGGACGCCCTGCAGGGCGTCGAGCCATTCATGGGTTTCCTGGGGATCGGCGTCGTTGGCGCTCGAGGCGCCGAGAATCTGCTCTGGTACGGCGGACATGACTGTCTCCTGGGTGAATTCTTTGCATCCGCGCCCGCGCTGGCAGCGCCCGGACACGACTTTACGTATGACTCGCACCGACTTGCGGATCCGGCACCATGCCGCCTTGCATCGGGGCCGCCGCCGGGAAACCTGTTCCGGTTTCTCCGCGCGGCAGGCGCATGGCTGCCGCCCGCATTCTTGGGTCGAACCGATTCTATGGAAGCCCAAAGTCCAGCACAAGTGAAATTTTCAAATTGCGGTATCGTTTTTTATAATGTGGAATTATGCGGCGGCGCACCAAGAATCACTGCCCGGCTGCCCCGCCATGCGCCATAAGCCTACCCGCCCCGGCCGCAGCAGCAATGTTTTCATTGGCGCTTTCCCCAAGCGACGCACCGCAATAATCTCGGTACACTGGTCGGTCAGCCGTCAATCCCTCCCATGCCGTTTTTCGACCGACTCCTTTCCAGCCTGCGTGCAGCCATGCTTCCTCCCGACGCGTCGGGGTCAGCCAAGGCGGCCGGAGGCGATCCCGCGCACGCCCCTTCGCCGGCTGCCGGACTGGGGCCGATCGAGGCGCTGGGCCCCGACGACGGCGCCCCCGTGGCCGCACCGCGCGGGCTGTGGTGGCTGCGCTGGCGCAACCTGGTGGCCACCAGCTGGTTCATGTTCATCCCGCTGGTTGCCATCGTGCTGTTCACGGTGGCCATGGGCGTGATCCTGTGGTCCCTGCACGAGACCGAGCGCCAGCAGCAGCGCGACGCCCTGTACCGCGACGCCGCCTGGGCGCAGCAGCGCGTGCGCCTGTCCCTGCTGAGCAACCAGGACCAGCTGGCCTCGCTGGCGCGCGACATCGCCGCCGCGCAGCTTGAGCAAGGCGCCTACCGCACCGCGGCGCAGGAAATCCTGCGCGAAAACCCCGAGATCGTTTTCATCAACTGGCTCGATGCCACCAAGCGCGGCCGCTGGTCGTTGCCATCGACCTCGGAATTCGCCAGCCGCCTGCGCGAGAACCAGGACCAGCCGCTCGAACCGGAAGTGCTCGACACCTTCGACGCCGCGCGCGAGACCCAGCGAGTGGTCTATTCGCGCCCGCTGGTCAACGAGCGCGGCGACAGCTTCATGCTGATGGAAGTGCCGATCGTGCGCGACAACGAGTTCCTCGGCACGCTCGGCGCGCTGTACTCGATCAACGGCATCCTGACGCACCTGCTGCCGCCTGAGCTGACCGAGCGCTACCGCTTCTCGCTGATCGACAAGAACAACCAGACCCGCGCCAGCACCTCGTTGCGGCCGGTGCCGGGCAACGCGCTGTCGTACGAGGTGCTGCTGGATCCGCCGGGTCACTCCCTGTCGCTGCGCGCCGATGCCTACCCGCCGGCGTCGAACCTGCCCAACAACATGCTGCTGTGGCTGGTGGTGGGGCTGTCGTGCTTCCTGCTGTGGAGCCTGTGGAGCATGTGGCGCCACACCAGCCGCCGCTCCGAGGCGCAGCGCGCGCTGCTGGCCGAGACCTCGTTCCGGCGCGCGATGGAAAACTCGATGCTGATCGGCCTGCGCGCGCTCGACCTGAACGGCCGCATCACCTATGTCAACCCGGCCTTCTGCCGCATGACTGGCTGGCAGGAGAACGACCTGGTCGGGCGCCTGCCGCCCTTCCCCTACTGGCCGCCCAACGACCAGCAGGAGATGCAGAAGCAGATCGACCTGACGCTGCAGGGCAAGTCGCCCGCCGGCGGCTACGAGATGCGCGTGATGCGCCGCGACGGCAGCAGCTTCTACGCGCGCATGTACGTGTCGCCGCTGGTGGACAGCCGCGGCCGCCATACTGGCTGGATGAGCTCGATGACGGACATCACCGAGCCCAAGCGCGCGCGCGAGGAACTGGCCGCGGCGCATGACCGCTTCACCACGGTGCTGGAAAGCCTGGATGCCGCGGTGTCGGTGCTGGCCACCGACAAGGCGGAGCTGCTCTTTGCCAACCGCTATTACCGCCAGCTGTTCGGCTGGGAGGCCGAGGGCCACCTCAAGCTGGCCGGCGACGACCTCGACAAGGACCAGGTCTCCAGCGACAACACCGACTATGTCGACGCCTATGCCGGCCTGCCGGCGTCCGAGCTGATGCCGTACGCATCGGACGCGCGCGAAGTGTTCGTGCCGGACATGCAGAAATGGTTCGAAGTGCGCCGCCGCTATATCCAGTGGGTCGACGGCCACCTGGCGCAGATGCAGATCGCCACCGATATCACGGTGCGCAAGGCCGCCGAGGAAATGGCGCGCCAGCATGAAGAGCGCCTGCAGTTCACCAGCCGCCTGACCACCATGGGCGAGATGGCCTCGTCGCTGGCGCATGAACTGAACCAGCCGCTGGCGGCCATCAACAACTACTGCATGGGCGCGGTGGCGCGGCTGCACTCGGGCCGCAGCACGCCGGAGGACCTGATCCCGGTGCTGGAGAAGACCTCGGCCCAGGCGGTGCGCGCCGGCACCATCATCAGCCGCATCCGCGGCTTCGTGAAGCGCAGCCAGCCGCAGCGGCGCGAGGCCGCGCTGCACGACATCGTCGCCGACGCGGTAGGCCTGGCCGACCTGGAGGCCACGCGCCGCCGCGTCACCATCCTGACCCGCCTGCCGACCCCGCCGCTGACGGTCTATGTCGACCCGGTGCTGATCGAGCAGGTGCTGGTGAACCTGCTCAAGAACGCGGTCGAGGCCATGGCCGGCCTGCCCGCCCTGCACGCCGGCGGCGTGGTGCGCCTGCACGCGCGGGTGGAGCCGGGCGAGATTGGCGACAGCGTCCATATCGACGTGATCGACCAGGGCCCGGGCGTGGACGAAGCCACCAAGGAGCGCCTGTTCGAGCCCTTCTTCAGCACCAAGTCCGACGGCATGGGCATGGGGCTGAACATCTGCCGCTCGATCATCGAGTCGCACCAGGGCCGCCTGTGGGTGGAGAACAATGCCGACGGCATCGGCTGTACATTTAAAATCATGCTGCCGCTGCAATCGGCGCTGGCCGAGCATTAAGCCGAAGCACAGGCCCTGTTGCCGAGGCCTTCGCGCCCGGGCATGCCCAAGGATTCCACAAAAAGCCGGCCCGCCCCGTTTCCCCCACGGATGTGGGGGGCCTGTCTCGCCACAGAGGGCCGCTGCCGGTTACACTTCGCAGCAATGAATTGTTGTCCCGAGGAGACTACATGACCGCAACGCCAAACCCCACGCCCCACCGCGGCGAGACCGTGTTCATCGTCGACGACGATGAAGCCATGCGCGACTCGCTGACCTGGCTGCTGGAGGGCAATGGCTACCAGGTGCGCAGCTTCACCAGCGCCGAGCAGTTCCTCGCCGCCTACGATGCCAGCCAGGTGTCGTGCCTGATCCTCGACGTGCGCATGCCCGGCATGAGCGGCCCGGAACTGCAGGAGCGCATGCTGGCCGAGCAGATCGACATTCCCATCGTCTTTATCACCGGCCACGGCGACGTGCCGATGGCGGTATCGACGATGAAGCGCGGCGCCATCGACTTCATCGAAAAGCCCTTCGATGAGTCCGAGCTGCGCGCACTGGTCGAGCGCATGCTGACCAAGGCCCGCACCGACCATTCCGCCGCACGCGAGCAGCGCGCCGCCAAGGACCTGCTGGGCAAGCTGACCACGCGCGAGCAGCAGGTGCTCGAGCGCATCGTTGCCGGCCGCCTGAACAAGCAGATCGCCGACGACCTGGGCATTTCCATCAAGACCGTGGAGGCGCACCGCGCCAACATCATGGAAAAGCTCAACGTCAACACCGTCGCCGACCTGCTGCGCCTGGCGCTGTCACGCAACAGCTGAGCGGCTGGCGCCTGCCTCTGCCTGACCCGGTGCGGCCCGCGGCCGCACCGGCTGCCCTCTCCGCGCCGTCCGGCGCCGCCCCTGCCCCCTCAGTCCCGTCAGCGGTCCAGGTATTCCTCGTCCCGGAACGTGACCACCCATTGTGGCCGATAGACCACAAAAATCGCCACCAGCATGCCGGTCAGGAAGGCCTCGCCAAAGGCCAGGATGACGGCTGCCGTCAGGGTATCGGCAATGCTCCATGGCAGGCCCGGCGCCGTCAGGTGGCGCCAGCCGGCCTCGGCCGCGCTGGCGCCCAGCGCGGCCAGCCCGGCCGTGAAATAGCCGTGCCCGAGGATAAAGACGAACGGATGCCGCGGCAGCAGACGCCGCATCATCGCCTGCAACGCTGCGGAGATCAGCGCCGGCAGCAGCGCCAGCCAGACGTAGCGCACCCACAGCGAGGGCCAGTCGAACTGTGCCCAGCCATGCCCGGCCAGGTATTCGAGCCCGAACAGCGACACCACGTCCACCACGAACAGCGACAGCAGCGCCAGCGGCAGCCCGAACAGCGTCACCATCAGCGTGGCGCCGAGCAACTGGATCACCAGCCCGCCGACCAGGGTGGCGCGCAACGTCCACAGCAGCGCCACCAGCACCATCGCACCCAGCCAGGCGTTCTGCAGCGCATTGCGCCGCAACAGCTGCCAGGGCCGGCGCGTCAGCGCCCACAGCAGTGCCGCCAGGGACAGCAACAACAGCAAGGGATGGGACAGCAGGGATGGAAGCGCGGTGTGCATTCGGCCGATGCTACCAGCGCTGCCCCCGCCCGGCCTTGCACCCGCTCAAGCTCCGTGCGGCAAGCCCCACGCAACCTTTATAATTCCGCCTTTAGCCCAACCCGCGCTCCGGCGCGCGGCGGCACCTCCACCTCCCGGCCACAAACCCGCCCTGCCTCCATGCCTGCCCAACTGATCGACGGCAATGCCCTTGCCAAACAAATCCGCTCCGAAGCCGCCCTGCGCGCCGCCCGCCTGACCGAGCGTGGCCACCGGCCCGGCCTGGCCGTGATCCTGGTCGGCGAGGACCCGGCCAGCCAGGTCTACGTCCGCAACAAGGTCAAGGCCTGCCAGGACAACGGCTTTCATTCCTCGCTCGACCGCTACCCGGCCGACCTGTCGGAGGCGGAACTGCTGGCCCGTATCGAGGCCCTGAACCAGGACCCCAACATCCACGGCATCCTGGTGCAGCTGCCCCTGCCCAAGCATATCGACAGCCACAAGGTGCTTGAAGCCATCGCCCCCGAAAAGGATGTCGACGGCTTCCATGTGGCCAATGCCGGCGCGCTGATGACCGGCGCCCCGCTGTTCCGCCCGTGCACGCCCTACGGCTGCATGAAGATGCTGGAATCGGTCCAGTTCCCGCTGCGCGGCGCCCGCGCCGTGGTGGTGGGCGCCTCCAATATCGTCGGCAAGCCGATGGCGATGCTGCTGCTGCAGGCCGGCGCCACCGTCACCATCTGCAACAGCAAGACGCGCGACATCGGCGCCCACACCCGCGACGCGGATGTGGTGGTGGCCGCGGTCGGCAAACGCAACCTGATCACCGCCGACATGGTCAAACCGGGCGCGGTGGTGATCGACGTGGGCATGAACCGCGACGACAACGGCAAGCTGTGCGGCGACGTCGACTTTGCCGGCGTGCGTGAAGTCGCCGGCTACATCACGCCGGTGCCGGGCGGCGTCGGCCCGATGACCATCACCATGCTGCTGGTCAATACGCTGGAAGCCGCCGAGCGCGCCGCCGGCTGAGGCCGCGCGTACGATACGCCACCCGGGGCCCTGGAAAATCCGGCGCCCCGGCCCCATCTGCGGGATTATTGCCCGATCGAGGCCAGCCAACCGAGAACACGCCATGGACCAAGCCGCCAACGCTACCAATCCTCTGCTGGACTTTTCCGACCTGCCCCGCTTTGCCGAGATCCGGCCCGAGCACATCAGCCCGGCGCTGGACGTGCTGCTGGAACGCGCGCAGCAGGCCGTCGCCCGCGCCGAAGATCCGGCCACGCCCGCCGACTGGAGCAACGCCGTGCAGGCGCTGGAAGCGGCCACCGAGCCGCTGGGCCGCGCCTGGGGCGTGGTCAGCCACCTGAGCGCCGTGGCCGATACGCCCGAACTGCGCAAGGCTCACGCCGAGAACCTGCCGCGCATGACCGAGTTCTGGTCCTCGCTCGGCCAGAGCCTGGCGCTGTATGAGAAGTACAAGGCGCTGGCTGCCAGCCCGGAGTTCGCCGGCATGAGCGCGGCGCGCCACCAGCTGATCGAGAACGAACTGCGCGGCTTCCGCCTGGGCGGTGCCGAACTGCCTGAAGGCAAGAAGCCGCGCTTCGCCGAGATCCAGGAGCAGCAGGCCCAGCTGTCCAAGGCCTTTTCCGACCACGTGCTGGATGCCACCAACGCCTACGCGCTGCATGTCGAGGACGAGGGCCGCCTGTCCGGCCTGCCCGATGACGCCAGGGAAGCCGCCCGCCATGCCGCAGAGAAGGATGGCAAGGCCGGCTGGAAATTCACGCTGCACTTCCCGTCCTACTTCCCGGTGCTGCAGTACGCGGACGACCGCGCGCTGCGCCAGACCCTGTATGTAGCCAATGTAACGCGCGCCTCGGAACTGGGCCCGCAGCATGGTCAGGGCCAGGCCGACTGGGACAATACCGCCAATATGCGCGAGCAGCTGGCCCTGCGCCGCGAAGAGGCGCAGATGCTGGGCTACCAGTGCTACGGCGAAGTCTCGCTGGTGCCGAAGATGGCCGAATCGCCGGCCGAGGTGCTGAAGTTCCTCGACGAGCTCGCCGTCAAGGCGCGCCCCTACGCCGAGAAGGACTGGGCCGAAATGAAGGCCTTTGCCGCCGCAGAGCTGGGGCTGCCTGAGCTGGCGCCATGGGATGTCGCCTATGCCTCGGAGAAGCTGCGCCAGCAGCGCTATGCGTTCTCCGAGCAAGAGGTCAAGCAGTACTTCCCGGAAGCGAAGGTGCTCGAGGGCCTGTTCGGCGTGGTGCAGAAGCTGTTCTCGGTGCGCATCGAGCCCGAGCAGGCGCAGACCTGGCACAAGGACGCGCGCTTCTTCCGCGTCACCACCGCCGACGGCACACTGCTGGCCCAGTTCTACATCGACCTGTACGCGCGCGAAGGCAAGCGCGGCGGCGCCTGGATGGACGACGCGCGCGGCCGCAAGGTGCTGGAGCAAGGCGGCGTGCAGACGCCGGTGGCCTACCTGACCTGCAACTTCTCCGCGCCGGTGGGCGACAAGCCCGCGCTGTTCACGCACGATGAAGTGATCACCCTGTTCCATGAGTTCGGCCACGGCCTGCACCACATGCTGACGCAGGTGGGCGAGCTCGGCGTGTCGGGCATCAACGGCGTGGAATGGGATGCGGTGGAGCTGCCGTCGCAGTTCATGGAGAACTTCTGCTGGGAGTACGAGGTGCTGACCGGCATGACGCAGCACATCGACACCGGCGAGCCGCTGCCACGCGCGCTGTTCGACCGCATGCTGGCCGCCAAGAACTTCCAGAACGGCATGATGACGCTGCGCCAGATCGTGTTCTCGTCGTTCGACATGCACCTGCACACCGACTTCGATCCGGCCGGCGCCACCTCGGTGCTGGACCTGTCGCGCCAGATCAACGACCGCGTGCACGTGGTGCCGCAGCATCCGCTGTCGCGCTGGCCGAACACCTTCAGCCATATCTTCGCCGGCGGCTATGCGGCGGGCTACTACAGCTACAAGTGGGCCGAGGTGCTGTCGGCCGACGTGTACGCGGCGTTCGAGGAAGCCGCTCAGCTGTCGGGCAGCGTGCTCGACAGCGAGACCGGCGCGCGCTACCAGCGCGAGATCCTGTCGGTGGGCGGCAGCCGTCCGGCGATGGACTCGTTTGTCGCGTTCCGCGGCCGCGCGCCGCAGATCGACGCGCTGCTGCGCCACGGCGGGATGGCAGCATGAGCGCGGCCGCCCTGCCCGCCAGCGGCCCGCTTCGCATTGCCAGCTGGAACGTCAACTCGCTCAAGGTGCGCCTGCCGCAGGTGCTGCAATGGCTGGCCGAGCAGGACCAGGCCGGCGCGCCGATCGACGCGCTGTGCCTGCAGGAACTGAAGCTGCCGGACGACAAGTACCCGCTGGCCGAACTGGAGAACGCGGGCTTCCACAGCATCTACACCGGGCAGAAGACGTACAACGGCGTGGCCATCCTCGCACGCGACGCCAGCATGCCCGGCCCCGCCGACGTGGTGCGCAACATCCCCGGCTTCGAGGACGCGCAGCAGCGCGTGATCGCTGCCACTTATGGCGACCTGCGGCTGGTCTGCGCCTACTTCCCCAACGGGCAGGCGCCGGACTCGGACAAGTTCGTCTACAAGCTCAAGTGGCTGGACGCGATGACGGCGTGGCTGCGCGAAGAAATGAAGCGCTACCCGAAGCTGGCGCTGCTGGGCGACTTCAATATCGCGCCGGAAGACCGCGACGTGCACGACCCCAAGAAATGGGAAGGCCAGAACCTGGTCTCGCCGCAGGAGCGCGCCGCCTTTGCCGCACTGGTTGAGCTCGGCCTGGCGGATGCGTTCCGCCAGTTCGAGCAGCCGGAGAAGGCCTTCTCGTGGTGGGACTACCGCATGATGGCGTTCCGCCGCAATGCGGGCCTGCGCATCGACCACATCCTGCTGTCGCCGGCATTGACCAGCGGCTGCAGCGCCTGCGTGATCGACCGCGTGCCGCGCACGTGGGAGCAGCCGTCGGACCACACGCCGGTGGTCGCCACGCTCAGTTGTAACTGAACGCGCCGCTGGCGCCGCGCGCGGGTTCAGGCAAGTCCGCACAAGCCCCGCTCGCCGCGCGGCGCCGCGCCCGCTACACTGCGGGCATGAGCCACACCCGCCAGGCCATGTTCCGCCACCGCAACCTTCCTCACCTGCTGCTGCAAGCGCGCGAGACATTGCTGGCCGGCTTTCGCCCGATCCTGCGGCAGTTCGGCATCACCGAGCAGCAATGGCGCGTGATGCGCACGCTCAACGAGCGCGAGCCGATGGAGCCGAACCAGCTGGCCGATGCCTGCCTGATCCTGAGCCCCAGCCTGACCCGCATGCTGTGCGGCATGGAAGACGCCGGGCTGGTCGAACGGACCCGCTCTGCCACCGACCAGCGCCGCCAGCTGGTCAGCCTGACGCCGTCGGCGCGCGCCATCATCGTGCAAATGGAGCCGCTGGTCGATGCGCGCTACCAGGAGCTGGCGCAGCGGCTCGGCCCGGAGCGCCTGACCGAGGTCTACCGCGCGCTCGACGCCATGCTGGCCGGCCTGGCGCCGCAGCCGAACCTGCCCGAATCCACCCCGCCCGAATCCGTTGCCTCGCCACCGCCTGGGCGCGGCGGCGAGGCCGGCTGAGCCTGCCCCTTCATTGCCGATGCCCGCGTCCCATCCCGGATCACTTCTGCCGCGCCTGTTCCCATGGAGCCAGCGCGTCGACAAGAACACGCTGCGCGCCGACCTGGTGGCCGGCCTGCTCGGCGCCGTGCTGGTGCTGCCGCAGGGCGTGGCCTTCGCCACGCTGGCGGGCCTGCCGCCGCAATATGGCATCTACAGCGCGGTGGTGCCGTGCATCGTGGCGGCGCTGTTCGGTTCGAGCTGGCACGTGATGTCGGGGCCGACCAACGCCAATTCGCTGGCATTGTTCGCGATGCTGAGCCCGCTTGCGTTTGCCGGCAGCCCGGCCTATATCGGGCTGGCGCTGGCGGTCACCATCGTGGTGGGCGTGATGCAGCTCGCCGTGGGCACGTTGCGGCTGGGCACGCTGGCCAATTTTATTTCGCCGTCGGTGCTGCTCGGTTTCACCTGCGGCGCCGCGACGCTGATCGGCCTGTATGCGCTCAAGGACCTGTTCGGGCTGGCGGTGCCGACCGGCACCAGTGCATTCGGCGTGCTGCGCCACCTGTTCGAGAACATCGACGCCATCAACTGGGGCGCGGCCGCCGTAGGCGCGGTCACGCTGGTGGTGACGCTGCTGTGCAAGCGGCTGTGGCGGCGGCTGCCGTTCATGCTGCTGGGGCTGCTGGCCGGCTACGGCGTGGCGCTGCTGCTGAACCAGTCCGGCGCGGGCGGCGCCCACCATGTCAACGTGGTCGGGCCGATCCCGTCGGCGCTGCCGCGCTTCCACCTTCCCGATGTGGACTGGCGCAAGCTGCCAGACCTGCTGGGCATCGCCTCGGCGCTGACCATCGTCGCGCTGGGCCAGTCGATCTCGATCGCCAAGGCGGTGGCGCTGCGCTCGGGCCAGCATATCGACGCCAACCGCGAGTTCATCGGCCAGGGCCTGTCCAATATCGCGGGCGGCTTCTTCTCGGGCTATATCTCGTGCGGCTCGCTCAACCGCTCGGTGCCCAATTTCGAAGCCGGCGCGCGCACGCCGCTGGCCAGCGTGTTCTCGGCGCTGTGGCTGGTGGCGCTGGTGGCCGTCAGCGCCCCGCTGCTGGCACAGATCCCGATGGCGGCGATCGCCGCGATGTTGCTGCTGGTGGCGTGGGGCCTGCTCGACACCGCGCGGCTGCGCCGCATCTTCACGCTCAGCCGCACGGAATTTGCCATCGCCATCGGCACCTTCGCCGCCACGCTGGTAATCCGGCTGGAGATGGCGGTGCTGCTCGGCACCGTGCTGTCGCTGGTGGCCTACCTGTACCGCACCTCGCGGCCGGCCGTGCGCAGCCTGGTGCCCGATGCCGACGATCCCGGCCGGCGCTTCACGCCGCTGGACGAGCTGCGCCGCCCGCAGCCGGAATGCCCGCAACTGAAGCTGCTGCGCATGGAAGGCGCGATCTACTTCGGCGCGGTGCAGTACGTGACGGATCGCCTGCACTGGCTGCGCACGGTCAACGCCGGCCAGACGCACCTGCTGGCAATGACCAAGAGCATGAACTTCATCGACCTGGCCGGTGCCGAGATGTGGGAAAACGAGCTCGCCGAACGGCGCGCGCTGGGCGGCGATCTGTACTTCCACCGCCCGCGCACGCAGGTCTTGCAGACCTGGGCGCAGACCGGCTTTACCGACAAGCTCGGAGCCGACCATATCTTCCCGACGAAGCGGCAGGCGCTGCACACGATCGTCGGCCAGCTCTCGCCGGAAATCTGCGCGCAATGCACCGTGCGGATCTTTGAAGAATGCGCATCACGACCAGGCGCCGCGACCCCGGCAGCACAATGAACTGAAGCGCCGGCGCGTCGGCATGAGCGGCGGCCGCGCACCAGCGTTCAGCAACAGTACGGCTGCAGGAAAAACCTGGAAACTGAAACGGGAAAAGCGGGGATCTGCCTGTGCCGGCGTTGCCGGCTTGGCACGCAAGGCCGGACGGCCCTACGTCTGGGAACCTGATAACAGATAGGCGCCCGCGGCATGCCGGGGCCTGGCCGGGGCATCCATCCGCATCAGATCGGCGCCACGTGGGCGCGCTTGACGACGATTGGCTGGGGCGCGCCCTGCTCGATCAGCACCACGGCGGCGCGTTCGATGGTTTCGCGGCCGGCACGGAATGCCTCTTCCAGCGACAGTACCTGGTCGGCACTGAAGCCTTCCCACAGTGCTTCGCGTGTCACCACGCAAGTCACCTTCTCGCCATTGACAAGTGCCTGGAACAACAAGCCTTCATTATTGATGTCGTAGCGCTCTTGCTCTTGGAATTTGATTTCCATCGGTGCAGCCCTCCATATGCAAGTGGAGAAACATCCTAACATGGCTCCGGCAAAATCGTATGGATAGAGCCCATGCGAATGCGCTCATTGCGAAGACCATCACGGCCGCCTTCGAGTTCCATCCGCGCGTATGTGTGGCTCCCGGTCACAATGACGGGGTTGTTCCGGCAAGTGCGTCAAACATTTGACAGCGCCGAAAATCATGCTAGAATCTCGTTCTTCGTTGGGGCGTTAGCTCAGTTGGTAGAGCAGCGGACTCTTAATCCGTAGGTCGAGTGTTCGAGTCACTCACGCCCCACCACCGAATACAGAAAGGCCGGAAGCAGCAATGCTTCCGGCCTTTTGCTTTGTGCGCGTGCCTGATTGGCTAATCCGCCGCGGCGCAGGCACGTGCCCACGCCACAGCGGCCCGTGCATCAGGCGCCCTGGCTGGCGCGCTCGAACAGCGTGCGCGCCAGCGCGCGATGGCGCAGCAGCACGTTGGGCAGGTCGGCCGTCAGCAGTGCACCGTCGCGCACCACTTCCCTGCCGTTGATCACGCTCGCCGCGACATTGGCCGGCGTGCAGAACACCAGCGCCGCCACCGGGTCATGGCCGGCGCCGGCAAAGCCGACCTGCGACATGTCGAAGGCGACAAAATCCGCCGACATGCCCGGCGCCAGCGCACCGATATCGTCGCGGTTGAGCACGCGCGCGCCACCCAGCGTGGCAATCTCCAGCGCCTCGCGCGCGCTCATGGCGGCCGGCCCGTAGCCAACGCGCTGCAGCAGCATGGCCTGGCGCGCCTCGCCCAGCATATGCGCGCCGTCGTTCGACGCGCTGCCGTCCACGCCCAGGCCCACCGGCACGCCGGCATCGCGCATGGCGCGCACCGGTGCAATGCCGGATGCCAGCCGCATGTTCGAGCACGGGCAATGCGCCACGCCGGTCCCGGTGCGGGCAAACAGTGCGATGCCCTCGTCGTCCAGCTTGACGCAGTGCGCATGCCACACATCGTGTCCGACCCAGCCCAGGTCCTCGGCATACTGGGCCGGCGTCAGGCCGAATTTCTCACGCGAGTAGGCAATGTCGTTGTCGTTCTCGGCCAGGTGCGTGTGCAGCGACACGCCATAGTGCCGCGCCATATTGGCCGACTCGCGCATCAGGTCGCGTGACACCGAAAACGGCGAGCACGGCGCCAGCACCACGCGCAGCATCGCGTGGCGCGCACTGTCGTGGTACTGCTCCACCAGCCGCTGGCTGTCGCGCAGGATGGCGGCCTCCTCTTCCACCACCACGTCCGGCGGCAGGCCGCCCTTGCTGCGGCCCACGCTCATCGAGCCGCGCGCGGCGTGGAAGCGCATGCCCATCTCCTGCGCCGCGGCAATCGAGTCATCCAGGCGCGAGCCGTTCGGGAACAAATAGAGGTGGTCGCTGGTGGTGGTGCAGCCCGACAGCATCAGCTCGGCCATCGCGGTCTTGGTCGACACCGCGATCATTTCCGGCGTCAGGTGCGACCACAGCATGTACAGGTTGGTCAGCCACGAGAACAGCTCGGCGTCCTGCGCGGCTGGCACCGCGCGCGTCAGGCTCTGGTACATGTGGTGGTGGGTGTTGACCAGACCGGGCGTGACCACGCGACCGCGCATGTCGAGCACCTGCGCGCTGCCGTCGTCGACCATGCGCCGGTACTGCGGCGGCAGTTCCGAGGTCGGACCGACCCACTGCACGGCGGGGCCTTCGGCAACCAGGGCGCCATCGCGGATCTCGCGGCGCCGCGCATCCATGGTGACCAGCACGTCGGCGCTCAGGGCAATCAGGGTCATGGCGGAATTCCTTCTGCAAAACGAATTGGGGGACTGGATGGCAGCCAGTCTACGGCGGCGAAGTGCAATCCCCCAAGCGCAGAATTCCGATCATCCTGTCCACAAAAAGTGGACACCTGCGACACCCTGTTGCTCAGCGCGCCTGCGCGAACAAGACCGCCAGCGCATCGCCGATGCGCTCGGCCATCAGCTCGGCAGCGGCGCTGAGCGGGCCGCGAGCGCGCGCCACCAGCGTCAGCGTCTGGCCCTGCAGGTGGCGGTCGCGCAGTGGCACGTAGACCAGCGCCTGGCGGGCGCGCTCTTCCATCACATCGAGCGGGTTCAGCAGCGCGATGCCGGTGCCCAGCATCACCAGTTGCCGGATCAGCGCGGTCGAGGTGGACTCCGCCACCGGCGAGACCTCGATCGCATTGCGGGCAAAGGCCGCATCCAGGATGGCGCGGATCGACAGCGAGGGCGCCGGCAGGATCAGCGGATAGCCGACGCATTCGCTCAGCAGCGCCGATTGCCGGGCCGCCAGCGCATGGCCCGGCGGCACCACCGCGCCGATCTGCCAGTCGCTGGTGGCCAGCGCGCGGAAGGCGGGCAGCTCAGGCAGGTCATAGCCAAGGCCCAGGTCGGCGTCGCCCTGCCCCACCGCCGTGGTGATATCGGCCACCGGCAGGTCGGCGACGCGCACCACGATGCCCGGGTAGCGCTGGCGGAAGTCATGCACCAGCGACGGCATCAGCGAGCCCGCCAGGCCGGCCGTGACCGCCACGGTGACCTCGCCGCGGCGCGCGCCCTTGAAGTCCTCGATGCGCTCGCGCAGCGCGTCGTGCTCGCGCAGCGTCTGGCGCACGTGGGCCAGCACCATCTCGCCCAGCGGCGTCAGCCGCAGCCGCTTGTTGATGCGCTCGAACAGCGGCGCGCCCAGTTCCGCCTCCAGGTCCAGGATCTGGCGGTTGACCGCGGTCGGCGCCACATGCAGGTGCTCGGCCGCCTTGCGGATCGAACCGCGGCGGACGACCTCGTCGAGATAGCGCAGGACTCTGGCGTGCATGGACTGGGCAAGCAGTTGGATAGTAACCACCGCGCGGGACGCGCGCGGTGGCTGGCATTGTAGCGGCCAGTGCAGCCTGGCTCGCAAAAATTGCGCGAAGGCTATTGCGTCTTATCAGATACCTTGCTAAAATCTTTTTCTTCGTTGGGGCGTTAGCTCAGTTGGTAGAGCAGCGGACTCTTAATCCGTAGGTCGAGTGTTCGAGTCACTCACGCCCCACCAGCGAATTCAGGAAAAGCCGGAAGCCTTGCTTCCGGCTTTTTTCATTTCCGCCGCGCTGCTTTGCGCGCGCGGTCGGCATGGCTGCCGGTTTCTTGATACGCGGGTTCTCACCAATTCCCCTGCGCCCGCTTTCCCGGTTGAATCGCATCCGCGCACATTGTGGAACATGGTTCCGTATCGCGGAACTATCGCAAGGTGCCGGCCGTCGCCGCATCCCGGCACGGCCCGGTCATGCCAGCGCGGGGAACCGTGACAGCGCGGGGCGCAGACGAAAGGTCTGGGTCCGAAGAAACGCCTGCAGCCCGCCTGGCGAATCAGTGAAAGAAGAACGGAGGCACTCCTTGAAAGCAGTTATCAGCGCCGGCGCAGCCGCCTGCATCGCGGCCCTTGGCCTGGCCCACGGCCTGGCCCAAGCCCAGTCCTACCCCAACAAGCCGATCCGCCTGATCGTTCCGTTCGCGGCCGGCGGCACCACCGACATCGTTGCGCGCGCGGTCTCCGACGGCCTTGGCCGCGAGCTGGGCCAGCCGGTGGTGGTGGAAAACCGCGGCGGCGGCGGCGGCGCGATCGGCGCCGACGCGCTCGCCAAGTCCGCCCCGGACGGCTACACGCTGGGCATCGCCACCGTCAGCACGATGGCGACCAACCCCGCCACCAACCCCAAGAACCCGTACGACCCGCTCAAGGACTTCGCGCCGATCACCAACCTGGTCAACGTGCCGAACGTGCTGACGGTCAACCCGAAGGTGCCGGCCAAGACCCTTAAGGAGTTCGTCGCGATGCTGCAGGCCAGCCCCGGCAAGTACAGCTACGCCTCGGCCGGCAAGGGCAGCATCTCGCACCTGGACGGCGAGCTGTTCAAGGACATCACCAAGACCGACATGGTCCATATCCCCTACCGCGGATCGGGCCCTGCGCTGAACGACACGCTGGCCGGCCAGGTCAACGCGCAGTTCGACAACCTGCCGTCGTCGATGCCGCATATCCAGGCCGGCAAGCTGCGCGCGCTGGCAGTGGCGGCGCCCAAGCGGGTCGAGGGCCTGCCAGACGTGCCGACCTTTGCCGAAGCCGGCATGAAGGACATGAACAACATGGCTTGGTACGGCCTGGTGGCCCCGGCCGGCACGCCGGCGGCAATCATCACGCGCGTGCATGATGCCGCGGTCAAGGCGCTGCAGGACCCCAACGTCAAGCGCCGCCTGGCCGACAGCGGTGCCTACACCGACGGCAACACCCCGGCGCAGTACGCCGCCCAGATCAAGCGCGAGCTGGACCTGCGCAAGAAGATCGCACGCGACCAGAACATCACACTGGAATAACCGGACGGCGAAACCGTCCCGCGAGGGGTCATGACCGGCTGCCACCTGGCAGCCGGTTTTTTTATGGCTGCCAGTTGAAAATGTGCCATCAGTCACCCACATCTGCCCCAGAATCGTTGCATTTGATCCGGCGCAGTACGCAGGCAACGCCATCGGTATTCAATACTTGTAGAAGAAACTTTCACTTTGCGGACAAGCGCTGACTCGGTACATTAACCGGGTGTTCCGCCACATGTGCCCGGCCGCCACCGGCCAGGCTCGGCCCCAAAACCGGATTCGCGCAGGCGCTGCGCGACCGTCAATCGCGAGGATAAGCAAGATGCTGAAGAAGACCGTTTCGACCCTGATCGTTGCAGCACTGGCCGCGCTGGGCGCGACGCAGGTCTATGCGCAGAAGAACTACACCGAAGGCGGCGATCTCTACGGTGGCAGCCACACCAAGAAGGCCAGCCCGAACCAGAACCCCGCCAAATCCGGCAAGTTCGACCCGTACACCGATGGCGCCAAGCAATCGACCAAGTCGGACCTGACCAACTCGGGCAAGAAGTTCGACCCGAACACGGATGGCGCCAAGGCCGGCAAGTTCGATCCGTACACCGACGGCGCCAAGGCCGGCAAGGCTGATCCGTACACCGACGGCGCCAAGGCGCCTGCCAGCCAGGGCGGCAAGGCGCAGTAAGCCTGCCCCGCCGCCAACCGGCGGCACCAAGGCAAACAGCCCGCTTGCGCGGGCTGTTTTGCTTTCTGGCGGAAGCCGCGCTCAGGCTGCTATCGCCTGGGCCGGCTGCGCGGGCAGCATGGTGCCGCGGTCGCGGAAGCCGACATGCCAGGACAGCGCCTCTTCCAGCAGGTGCGGGGTCTGGCCGCCATGGGTGCTGGCGCGCCGGAAGTAGTCGCCCAGCAGCTCGCGGTATTGCGGGTCGGCACAGTTGTCGATGACCGTGCGCGCGCGTTCGCGCGGCGCCAGGCCGCGCAGGTCGGCCAGGCCGTGCTCGGTGACGATGATGTCGACGTCGTGCTCGGTATGGTCCACGTGCGCCACCATCGGCACGATGCTGGAGGCATCGCCGTCCTTGGCCACCGACTTGGTCACGAATACCGACAGGTGCGCATTGCGCGCAAAATCGCCGGAGCCACCGATGCCGTTCATCATGTGCGTGCCCCCCACATGCGTGGAGTTGACGTTGCCGTAAATGTCGCACTCGAGCGCCGTGTTGATGGTAATCAGCCCGAGCCGGCGCAGGATCTCAGGATGGTTGCTGATCTCCTGCGGACGCAGCAGCAGGCGCGAGCGATAGCGGTCCAGGTTGGACAGGAAGCGCTGGTACACCTCGCGCGTCAGCGTCACCGAAGAGGCCGAGGCAAACGCCAGGCGCCCCGCATCCAGAAGTTCGATGGTGCTGTCCTGCAGCACCTCGGAATACATCTGCAAGTCGCGGAACGGTGAATCGACCATGCCGTGCAACACCGCGTTGGCAATGGTGCCAATGCCCGCCTGCAGCGGCTGCAGCGCGGGCGAGAGCCTGCCGGCGCGGACTTCGCGCAGCAGGAAATCGTTGAGATGGCCGGCGATATTGCGGGTATCGGCATCCGGCGGCAGCGCGTTGGACGGGCTATCGTCCTTGGCGGTGATGACGATGGCCGCGATCTTCTCGGGATCGATGGGGATATACGGCAGGCCAATGCGCTGCTCGGGCGCAATCAGCGGGATCGGCTGGCGGTAAGGGCGCCGCACCGGGAAGTAGATGTCGTGCAGCCCTTCCAGCTCCAGCGGCATGTTCAGGTTGATCTCGACGATCACCTTGCGCGCCAGTATGGCGAAGCTGGCCGAGTTGCCGACCGAGGTGCTGGGGATGATGCCGCCCTGCTCGGTGATCGCCACCGCTTCCACCACGGCAACGTCCACCGGTGCGATCTGGCCGGAACGCAGTTGCTCCACGGTCTCGGACAGGTGCTGGTCGATGAACATCACTTCGCCTGCGTTGATCTTGCGGCGCAGCGTCGCGTCGGACTGGAACGGCAGGCGGCGCGCAATCACGTCCGCCTCGGCCAGTACCCGATCGATGTCGTTTCCCAGCGACGCGCCGGTCATCAGGGTGATGCGCAGCGGCTCGGTGGCCGCGCGCCGCGCCAGCGCAAACGGGACTTCCTTGCAGTCGCCCGCGCGCGTGAAACCGCTCATGCCTACCGTCATGCCATCGCGGATCAGCGCGGCGGCTTCGTCGGCCGAGACTACCTTGTCGTGCAGCCTGGCCAGGCGAATGCGTTCCTTGTACATCCTTATCTCCGGTCTGGCGGCCGGGCCCGTGCCCGCGCCGCGCGCCCCTGCTGGCCTGAAGGCTCGTTGGCGGGGTCTCCGGCAGGCAGTGTAGCCAGCCGCATACATTCTGGCTGTGATTTAAAGTCATAGCTCCCAGTCGCTTTATTCATAGCTCAAGCCATGCCAGGGGTCGTGCGGGATACTATGTCCCTGTGGTGCCACAGGGCATTCCCGACCTGTCACAATTCCGGCAAAAGATTCTGGTAGTGTCTGGCCCATCGGTCGACCGTGCCCCGCCAGAGAGGCTGCGGCGCCCGTGCCGCCCGGGCCGGCCATGCTCCGGCCCCTGGTACCCGCGCGACGGATGCCAGCGCATCGCAGTGGCGGCAAACCAAAACAGGAGACGCCATTCATGCAGCCAAGACCCCTCGAACCCAGCGAGCCGGTTGTCCTTGCCCTGGTTGATGCCGTAACCGCCTGGCAAGGTGCGTTGGAACAGACGCTATGCGCCTCTGGCCTGAACTACTCCCAGTGGCTGCTGCTGCGGGCCATCCGCCAGGATGCCTTCGTGCGCGGCTCGCCATTGACAGGCCCGATGCCGATCGATGTCGAGCGTTCCGAGACGATGCTGGATGAACTGCGGCGCGACGGCTGGATCGAGTACGCCGGCACTCAGGCGCCCCGCATTGCAGAAAGCGCAGCCAACCGGCTGCAGCGCACCGCGCAGGCCCTCAGCGCGCTGCACAGCGTGTCAGTGGCGGCGTTCAGTTCGCAAGAGCGCGCTGCGCTGGGCACCCTGCTGGAGCGGATGAAGACCACGCTGAGCGACCACACCACTCGCCAGGTTCGCGCGGGCACCGAAGCCGCCCGGCAGGAAAAAGCTGTCGCGCCCTCGCATTGCCCCGGCCTGCCGCCGGTCGCACACCGCCCCACCTCTTGCCCCACCCTCGCCGCCACGCGCCTCTGAGCGCCCCGCAAGCCGTCCCGCGGGCAGCAGCGGGAGGCCGCCCACCTTTTCTTCGCGCGCCATCGTCATACCCGCCACTTTTCTTGCGCCGGGCATGCGGATTTTTCCTAAAGTATGAGCATGCCCCGGCACATGCCGCGGGCCGCCCGTCGACACCGCGAGGAGGGATCATGCCGCAGGAGAACGAAGACAAGGTCGCGCACCTGCTGGACGAACTGGCCAGCTTCGCGCGCGAGCGGCTGCCGGCGGCGATGTTCGCCGTGGTCGAGCCCTTCCTGCTGCACTACTACGACCAGGCCGACGCCGAGGACTTGCTCCAGCGCGACGTCGACGATCTCTACGGCGCCGTGATGGCGCACTGGCAGACCGCACAGAAATTCACCCCCGGCAATGCGCGCATCCGCGTCTACAATCCCAACCTGGAAGAGCACGGCTGGCACTCGGACCACACCGTGGTCGAGATCGTCAATGACGACATGCCCTTCCTGGTCGACTCGGTGACGATGGAGATCAACCGGCAGGGACTGGCGCTGCACTCGGCCATCCATCCCGTGTTCCGGGTCTGGCGCGACGCGCGCGGCGGCATCGAGCGGATCGCCCCGGGCGGCGCCGGCGAGGCCGGGGACAGCTCGCGCCTGGAATCCTTTATCCATTTCGAGATCGACCGCAGCGGCGAGGCCGCGCGGCTGGAGGCGCTGCGCAGCGGCATTGCGCAGGTGCTGGTCGACGTGCGCGCGGCGGTGGAAGACTGGTCGAAGATGTGCGGCATCACCCAGGCCACCATCGCCGCCATGGCGCAGGCGCCCGACGCGGCCGCGCCGGAGAGCGTCGAGGCGCGCGCCTTCCTGGACTGGATGATGGATGACCACTTCTCCTTCCTCGGCCAGCGTGACTACCAGCTGGTGTCGCAGGACGGCCGCTACTTCCTGCGCGGCGTGCCGGGCTCGGGCGCGGGCATCCTGCGCGAAAGCCTGCGCGAGCCTGATGCCGAAGACCTCACGCTGCTGCCCGCCGCGGCCACCGCGATCATCGAAGGGGCCTCGCCGATCTTCCTGACCAAGGCCAATTCGCGCGCCACCGTGCACCGGCCGGGCTATCTCGACTATGTCGGCGTCAAGCTGCTCGATGAAAAGGGGCAGCTGTTCGGCGAGCGGCGCTTTGTCGGCCTGTACACCTCGACTGCCTATACGGCGCCGATTGCGGAAATTCCGCTGGTGCGGCTCAAGTGCGCCAATATCCTGGCGCGCGCGGGCTTCCTGGCCAAGGGGCACCTGTACAAGTCGCTGGTGACCATCCTTGAGCAATATCCGCGCGATGAACTGTTCCAGGCCACCGAGGATGAACTGTTCGACATCACCACCGGCATCCTGCGGCTGCAGGAACACCAGCGCACCCGGCTCTTTGTACGGCGCGACCGCTTCGACCGCTTTGTCTCGTGCCTGGTGTTCGTGCCGCGCGACAAGTACAACACCGACCTGCGCCAGAAGATCCAGAGGCTGCTGACCGCGGCCTTCCACGGCACCAGCTGCGAGTTCACGCCGCTGCTGTCCGAGTCGCCGCTGGCGCGCATCCAGCTGACCGTGCGCGGCGAGCCCGGCACCATGCCGCATGTTGATACGCGTGAGCTGGAGGCGCGCATCGTGCACGCCAGCCGCCGCTGGCAGGACGATCTCGCCGAAGCCCTGCATGAAAGCCACGGCGAAGAGCAAGGCAACCGGCTGCTGCAGCGCTACGGCGGCTCGTTCCCCGCCGGCTACCGTGAGGACTACCCGGCCCGCACCGCGGTGCGCGATATCGAGCTGATGGAGCACGCGCTGCGCGGCAACGGCATGGCGATGAACCTGTACCGGCCGATCGAGGCCGCGCCGGGGGTGTTCCGCTTCAAGGTGTACCGTGCCGGCGAGCCGATCGCGCTGTCGCACAGCCTGCCCATGCTGGAACACCTGGGCGTGCGCGTGGATGAAGAGCGCCCCTACCTGATCGAACCCGACAGCGGCGCGCCGGTATGGGTGCACGACTTCGGGCTGGAGATTGCCGACAGCGGCGGCGCGGCGGAATTCGACATCGCGCGCGTCAAGGCCTTGTTCGAGGATGCGTTCGCGCGCGCCTGGCACGGCGAGATCGAGAACGACGACTTCAACCGCCTGGTGCTGCGCGCCGAGCTGGCCGCACGCGACGTCACCATCCTGCGCGCCTATGCCCGCTACCTGCGCCAGGTAGGCTCGACCTTCAGCGACGCCTATATCGAGCGCGCGCTGACCGGCAACGCGGCCATTGCCGCCATGCTGGTCGGCCTGTTCGTGGCGCGCTTCGACACCTTCAGCGAGGTCGCCACCGACACCGCCCGCCAGGCGCGCTGCGACAAGCTGCTGGCCGATATCGGCGCGGCGCTGGACAAGGTGCCCAACCTGGACGAGGACCGCATCCTGCGGCTTTTCCTGGGCGTGATCAACGCCACCGTGCGCACCAACTATTTCCACCGCGGCGAGGAAGGCCAGCCGCGCCCATATGTGTCGTTCAAGTTCAATCCCGCGCTGGTCCCCGGCCTGCCCGAGCCGCGCCCGATGTTCGAGATCTGGGTCTACTCGCCGCGCGTTGAGGGCGTGCACCTGCGCGGCGGGCGCGTGGCCCGCGGCGGACTGCGCTGGTCAGACCGGCGCGAGGACTTCCGCACTGAAGTGCTGGGCCTGATGAAGGCGCAGATGGTCAAAAACACGGTGATCGTGCCGGTGGGCTCCAAGGGCGGCTTCGTGGTCAAGCGCCCGCCCCCGCCCACCGACCGCGATGCGTTCCTGCAGGAGGGCATCGCCTGCTACCAGACCTTCCTGCGCGGGCTGCTGGACCTCACCGACAACCTCGTCGGCGGCCAGCTGGTGCCGCCACCCGAGGTGGTGCGCCACGACGACAACGACCCCTACCTGGTGGTCGCCGCCGACAAGGGCACCGCGACGTTCTCCGACTTCGCCAACGCGATCTCGGCCGAATACGGCTTCTGGCTGGGCGATGCCTTTGCGTCCGGGGGCTCGGTCGGCTATGACCACAAGAAGATGGGCATTACCGCGCGCGGTGCGTGGGAATCGGTCAAGCGGCATTTCCGCGAGATGGGTGTCGATATCCAGACCACGGACTTCACCGTGGCCGGCATCGGCGACATGTCGGGCGATGTGTTCGGCAACGGCATGCTGCTGTCGCCGCATATCCGGCTGGTGGCGGCTTTCGACCACCGGCATATCTTCCTCGATCCCGACCCGGACACGACAAGGAGCCTGCAGGAACGCACGCGGCTGTTCGGCCTGCCCCGCTCAAGCTGGGCCGACTACGACGCCACGCTGATTTCCGCCGGCGGCGGCATCTATCCGCGCAGCGCCAAGACCATCGCGCTGTCGCCGCAGGTGCAGGCGGTGCTGGGGGTCACGGCAGCCACGCTGTCGCCGGCCGAGCTGATCCACGCCATCCTGATGGCGCCGGTCGACCTGCTCTACAACGGCGGCATCGGCACCTACGTCAAGTCCAGCCAGGAAACCCACCTGCAGGCCGGCGACCGCACCAACGACGCGGTGCGTGTCAACGGCAATGACCTGCGCTGCAAGGTGGTCGGCGAAGGCGGCAACCTCGGCTTCACCCAGCTGGGCCGCATCGAGTTCGCGCGCAAGGGCGGGCGCATCAACACCGACGCCATCGACAACTCGGCCGGGGTGGACTGCTCGGACCACGAGGTCAATATCAAGATCCTGCTCGGGCTGGTGGTTGCCGACGGCGAAATGACCGAGAAGCAGCGCAACAAGCTGCTGGCCGAGATGACCGACGAGGTCGGCCTGCTGGTGCTGCAGGACAACTACTACCAGACCCAGGCACTGTCCGTGGCCGGGCGCAGCAGCCCCGCGCTGCTCGACGGCGAGGCGCGCCTGGTGCGCTGGCTGGAGCGCGCCGGACGGCTCAACCGGCCGCTGGAGTTCCTGCCTTCGGAGGAAGAAATCGCCGAGCGCAAGCTGGCCGATGAAGGCCTGGCATCGCCCGAGCGTGCCGTGCTGCTTGCCTACAGCAAGATGTGGCTGTACGACGAACTGCTGGCCTCCGACGTGCCGGAAGACACGCTGGTCGCCGGACTGCTGTCGGACTATTTCCCGGTGCCGCTGCGCCAGCGTTACGCCGACGCGATGCAGCGCCACCCGCTGCGGCGCGAGATCCTGTCGACACACCTGACCAATATGCTGGTCAACCGTATCGGCGCCACCTTCGTGCACCGGATCATGGAAGAGACCGACGCACGCCCGGCCGATATCGTGCGCGCCTGCCTGATCGCACGCGATGTCTTCGGCCTGACCACCCTGTGGCAGGAGATCGATGCGCTGGACAACCGTGTGGCCGATGCCGAGCAGGCGCGCATGTTCGGGGCCGTGGCGCTGCTGCTGGAGCGCGCGTGCCTGTGGTTCATCCGCTATCTGCGCAGCGGCAGCAAGGCCGCCGAGGACCTGGCGCGCTTTGCCCAGGCCGCGCAATGGCTGGCCCCGCAACTGCCGCGGCTGCTGCCGCCGGCCGATGCGACGGCACTGTCAGAGCGCACCCGCGCCTTGACGGATGCAGGGGTCGACGAAGCGCTGGCTGTGCGCGTGGCCGGCAGCGAGATCTCCGCCGCCGCGCTCGATATCGCCGAAGTGGCCACGGCGTGCAAACGCAGCCTGGACCTGGTGGCGGGGGTTTATTTCGCGCTGGACAGCCACCTGAGCTTCAGCTGGCTGCGCGAGCGCGCGCTGGCGCTGCCATCGGACACGCACTGGGACCTGCTGGCACGCACCACCACGCTGGAAGACCTGGGGCGGCTCAAGCGCGCACTGACCGTCAGCGTGCTGTCACAGGAGGGTGAACTGGATACGCCCGACGCCATGATCGATGCCTGGCGCTCCAGCCGTCATGGCGCGCTGGAACGCTTTACGCGCATGCTGGCCGACCAGCGCGCCTCGGGGGCTGCGGGGCTGTCGATGCTGTCGGTCGCGGTGCGCGAGATCGGTATGCTGGAACGCGCATAGCGCTGGCCAGCCCGGGCTTATTCGTCTGCTTCCGCGCCCGTGTCGAGGTCCGCATCGTCGCCGATGCCGGCGCCTGCGCCACGCGGGCGCAGTTCCAGCCCGAGCAGGACCAGCAGGTCGAAGGCATCGGAAAGCAGGTGTTTCTGCCTGGGCAGCAGGCTGGCGTACGGCATGTCGTAGATCGACTGGTGCGCGGCACGCTCGCCCTTGAGGCCGCGGTCGCGCGCGATATCCGACAGCAGCGCGGCAAACCCTGAGAGGTCCTGCGCTGCCAGTGCTGAATTCAATACCTTGGCGATCACTTCCGGCGAAGCGTTCGCCCAGCCCATGCGTTCAGCATTGGAGGCAGAGTCTTGAGGAAGGTCGGCAAAGTCCATGATTGTGTATAACGGTCCCGCCTGAGCAAGCTTAAGGCGGCAACCATGTGAATTTGACCCCACATGCGTGGGGTGACATGGCTTGCCGCCCGACGATCCGGGCTAGCGCGGTACCGGCTTCGCCGCCACCTGGCGGTAGACCGTGCTGCCGTCGCGCGCGGTGCGTGCCTGGACGTGATTGCGTGCGCCGCATTGCGGGCAGCGGAACACGGGACCCTGCCCTTCATTGCGGATCTGCACCTCATTCGGCTCCCAGCGCGCACCGCAAGCCTGGTTCCCACAAACAAACATGAAATCTCCTTGAAACAGACGCCCGAGAGCCTGAGCCGGGCGCGATACGGGGCATGGCCGCACTGCCCGGTGGCGGCGCGGCCATGCCTGCTCAGCCGTCATTATCAGGCCAGTCGACCGGGCGCGGGCCCATTCGCCACATATTCGGCGGCTCACCCAATGCCGTGCTCTGGTACATCCAGGCGCCGCAGCCCGTGCAGCGCCAGCGGCTGTCGACCTTGCACCGGTTGCTCATGGCCGCAATGCCAGAGGCAGCCAGGTGCTCGTGTGGCGGCACGCTGGACGGTTCGCCCACCAGCTGATGACACAGGTCACAGGCGTGCATGGCATCTCCTGTCACGGCGATGATTGCGCGGCGGCGCCCTCAGCCATTGTGCTGCACCCATTGCCGCGCCCACGAAATCGCCGCGGCCCGCGCATCTTCGGGCGTGGCGTGCGTGGCCGGCGGCGCGCCGCCCTCCAGCACCACGGCGCCCGACTCCCAGATATCGCACAGGGCCTTGAACCGCCCCATGCCCAGCGCGTGGCAATACACGTGGATCACGAAGCCGCCGTACTCCACCACGTCAGTGGCAGTATCGGTCAGCGCCTGATCCGCGGTGGGATCGGACGGCACCAGCGGCACATCGGGCTGGCGCAGCACCCGCCGCTCCGCGGCCGTGCGCACCAGCATGGCGCAGGCACCGCCCATCGCCGCGCCCAGCACCACGCCCAAACCAAACCAGCAAGCCCTGCTCCCGCACCTCGCCATGGCATCCCCCGCAGCGACCCTGCCGGTCCTGGCACGACCATGCTGTGCGACCGGCATCGCTTTCAGGTTATACCAATTCAGGCCGACACCGCCTGCCACCAACTTCGACGCGGCAATGGCACAGCGCCGCAGGGTGTGGCGGCGCACGAAAATGAGAATCGTCGGGGATGACCGAAGCGCTGGCCAGAGCTATACTGTACATCCATACAGTATCCGGATACTGCCCATGCCCTTGTACCAGTCCGATTCCATCCTGCTCGAGGCCTACTACTTCGGCGACGACTGCGAATCCCTGCGCCTGCCTTGCGGCAGTGTCTGCGTGGACGCCGGCGCCATCCTCGTCGACGGCATCGAGCCACTCCAGTTGCAGGCCCTGCGCTGGACGCCGGATTTCCTGTCCTTCGACGCCCAGGGCACCCGTCACCGCTACCCGGTCAGCCGCCCCGCCCTCGTCGGCCCCGGCCAGGCACGCTTCGCACTGCTTTAAGCTACGGCTTCCGCATCGCCGATGCGCCACGCCGCTTGCCCACATGCCAGACCTCAGCCCGACCGCCAGCCAACTGATCCGCTCGCTCGACCTGCAGCCGCATCCGGAAGGCGGCTACTACCGCGAAACCTATCGCGGCGAAGAGCAGGTCGTCTGCCAGGACGGTCGCACACGCGCAGCCTGCACCGCGATCCACTACATGCTGTGCGGCAACGACTATTCCGCGTGGCATCGCATCCGGTCCGACGAACTCTGGCACTACCACGCAGGCTCCCCCGTGGACGTGCACCGGATCGTGGACGGCACCATCGTCACGCAGCGCCTGGGCGACCCGCTGCGGCATCCCGGCGCGGCCTTCCAGGCAATGGTGCCCGCCGGCCAATGGTTTGCCGCCGAACGCGTGGATATGGCCGATGGCGTGGACTTCGCCCTGGTCGGCTGCACCGTGGCACCAGCCTTCCAGTTCAGCGAATTCGAACTGGCCGACGCAACGGCGCTTGCCGGCCTGGCAAGCGGACATGACGCGCTGTTGCGCAGGCTGACGCGCTAGTCTCCACCCAAGAAACAGCCCGCCGCGGTGGGGTGCGGGCGGGCTGGTGAGTACAGCGGGACCAGTCTAAGCCAGGGTGCCGGCGGGCCATGACGGGAGAACCTGGGTATCTCGCCGCCTTTGCTGGCAACGACCGAGCAGCGCGTATAGCCCAACAGGCACTCAGGATGCGGATTCATATCCTGCAGCACAGATAATCTTGGGCTCACCCATTATTTGCAGCTACAATTATTGCCAAGGATGTCAGCAACCAGTCCAAGCACGGTGTTTCGCTCGCGCTGGCAGCAAGGTTCCACTGGCCGAGCCTGTTGGCAGGGGTAGATGACAGGGCCGACTACAGAGAACTCCGCGAGATCGGCTTCGGCGTCATTGATGAGCGCCTCTATTGCGTGGTGTTCACCCAGGGCGGGAATGCAATGCATATCATCAGCCTGCGCAAGGCCAACAAACGCGAGGCAAGGAACTATGTCGACCAAGCCTGAGATCGTCGTGCCGACCGACGAAGAGGACGCGGCCATCAACCGCGGCATCGCTGCGGATCCGGACACGTACGAGGTCTCGGCGAAAGAGATGCAGGCCATGAAGCCGCTCGGCAAACGCGGCCGCGGTCGACCCAGGCTCGCCAGCACCAAGGAACTGGTGAGCATTCGCTATGACGCGGACATACTGGATGCATTCCGCGCCAGCGGGGAAGGTTGGCAGACGCTGATGAACGCAACGCTGAACGTTGCGCTTCAACAGGCCATGGACATTACCTACGTTGGGGGCCCACTGCATGGAACCACGGTCCGTGACAACCCCAACACCTTGTCATCCGTTCTCACCTATCGCCCGGTAACAGCCTTCGCGAACGACCCTGCGCGTCAGGCAACGTATCGTCGAGTAACCCTCGAACGTACCATTGGAAACAACGTCGAACGCCGCGAGTTCTTTGTGAGTGACAGTCTCACCGACAGCGAAGCCGATTCCCTGGTCCAGCGAGAAGACCTTTGGCCTATGTCAGAGCCACACCATGCCTGAGTATTGGATGCAGTCCAATAGGGCAGCTTGGCAGGCTAGCCGGAGTCAGCCAGCACCGGCCGCGTCAACCAAGCTGCTGATGCAATCGGCGACCTGCCCTTCCCAGGCGTCCGAGTGCTTGCGTGCGTTGCGCATATATGGCGCAAGCTCCACAGGAAAAGTAAGGACGACAGCAGCGATCGCTATCGTTGCAACAGGTTAGGTAGAAAGCGGGCCTGCTTTTCGCAGTAACAGCCAGCGCCGCGCATGGCGGGCCGAAAGGTCATGCACTTATCCACGCTTGCATTCGACCTTCTCTTCATATTCACCGTCGTCCTTCCATTCGCGCTCGATCAGGCAAGGGCCGTCGCGGTACTTCTGCTTCCGCTCATAGCCACGCGGACCGCCCTTGCATTTGCGCTCTTCCTTGTATTCGCCATCGCGCTTCTGTTCGCGTTCGATTTCACAAGGGCCGCTACGGAATTTCTCTTTGTACTCACCGCCACGATATGCGCTCGGGTAGCCGCGGTCGTCGGCGCGTGCGGCAGCCGCGGCCGTCAGCCAGAGGAGCGCAAGGGTAGCCACACAGAGCTTTCGGAACATAAGTGGGGAATCGGTCGGGAGGATGGCAGAGCATAGCAACGGGCATCGGCGACGGCTGTATCAAAGCGTTACCGCACCGGCCGGCCATTTCCACGCAGAAAATAAAAAACCCGCTTGGCTATTCACCAAGCGGGTTTTGTCTGGTCGGGGCGAGAGGATTTGAACCTCCGACCACCTGCACCCCATGCAGGTACGCTACCAGGCTGCGCTACGCCCCGAAGCAAAAGATTATAACAGAAGCATTTCCCGTATGACTAGCTCCCGACGTCGAAATTATCCGTGCTTCGCGATCTCCCGCAGTTGCGCGAGCAGGTGCTGCACTTCGACCAGTTCATTGCGCAGGCCGCCGATGTCGACCGACAATGCCGCCGCATTTTCTTCACCAACTTCTGCGGCCTCAGGCGCTGCCGCTGCCCCACTGTGATGACGGCCTTCATCGAGGCGATTGCGCGCGCCGTTGATGGTGAAGCCCTGTTCGTAGAGCAGTTCGCGGATGCGGCGGATCAGCAGGACTTCATGGTGCTGGTAGTAGCGGCGATTGCCGCGGCGCTTGACGGGCTTGAGTTGCGTGAACTCCTGTTCCCAATAGCGCAGGACGTGCGGCTTGACGGCGCAAAGCTCGCTCACCTCACCGATGGTGAAGTAGCGCTTGGCCGGAATCGGCGGCAACGCGATGCGATCGCTGGATTTGTCCGACATGTGGTGTGTAGACGAGCGTCAGGCCATGCCGGCCATGCGGTTGGCGCGCACCAGGTGCGCGCCCAGAAGCATACCGATGCCGGCTTCGGGAAGCAATCCGCCGTTCGGGTGACGCGTCAGCCGACGATGCCGGCGCGTTCTTCCACCAGGCCCTTGAGTTTCTGGCTGGCGTGGAACGTGACCACGCGGCGCGCGGTGATTGGAATGACTTCGCCGGTCTTGGGATTGCGGCCGGGCCGCTGCGGCTTGTCGCGCAACTGGAAGTTGCCGAAGCCGGACAGCTTGACGCTGTCGCCCTGCTCCAGCGCTTCGCGGATGACGTCGAAGAAGGCCTCGACCATGTCCTTCGATTCGCGCTTGTTCAGGCCCACCTGGTCGAACAGCATCTCGGCGAGTTCGGCCTTGGTCAGCGTGGGAACTTCGGTCGCGCGCGCATCCGGCATAGCGTCGTCAAGGGAGGAAGCCTGCCGGTCGCTCATCTCACCCAGTGCTGCAGCGGTCATGGAATTCGCGTCTCGATCATTCATGTCGATCGCTCAAGTGTGTGTCTGGCGATCCGCCCGGGGCAAGCCCGGGCGCCCTTGTTTATCGTGTGTCCGTCGCGTACTTGTTGCGTACTGGCGATGGCTTAGCCGCGCAGCCGGGCCTGGAAGGCCTCTGTCAGCGCGTCGACCATGCAGCGCACTGCGCTGTCGACGGTTTCGTCCTGGAGGGTCGACCCAGTATCTTGCAAGGTCACCCGGAACGCAAGGCTTTTCTCGTCCGCGCCAATGGCAGCGGAAGCGCCCTTGGGACGGAACTCGTCGAACACCACCAGGCTCTGGCAGTAGCGGCCGTAGCCCTGCTTTTCCAGTGCCGCGCGCATGGCGTCGAGCAGGTCCTGCACGCGCACCGATTGCTTCACGACCACGGCCAGGTCGCGCACGGCGGCCGGGAACTTGGAGATCTCGGTGTACAACGGCAGGCCGGTGTCGCGCAGCGCGTCAAGCGCCAGTTCGAACACTACCGGGGCATGCGTCAGCTCGTATTCCTGCAGCCAGCGCGGATGCAACTCGCCGACCACGCCCACGGCCTTGCCGTCGAGCAGCACGCGCGCGGCGCGGCCCGGGTGCAGCGCCGGGTGCGACACCGGCTCGAAGCGCGGCACGCGCGGATGGAACAGTGCCTCGACATCGCCCTTGATGTCGAAGAAGTCGACGTTGCGCGCGGGGATGCCCCACTGCTCTTCGAACGCCGGGCCATAGGCAATGCCCGCGGCCATCATCGGCTGATCGTAGCCGGCCACCGTCAGGCCGCCATCCTTCACGCTGGCGTCGCGATGGAACACGCGGCCCACCTCGAACAGGCGCACGCGCGCAGCCTTGCGGTTCAGGTTGTAGCGCACCTTGTCGACCAGGCCGCCGATCAGCGTCGAGCGCATCACCGCCAGCTGGCTGGCGATCGGGTTCAGCAGGCGGATCGGGTTGTCGTTGGCGGCGAAGTCGCGCTCCCACTTCTCTTCGACGAAGGCGAAGTTGATGACTTCCTGGTAATCGCGCGCGGCCACGGCGTGGCGCACCACGTGGCTGGAGCGGCGGGCCTCGTTGGTCGGGCGCATCTCGCTCTCGGCGATCGGCGGACGTGCCGGGATGCGCTCGAAACCATAGATGCGGGCCACTTCCTCGATCAGGTCTTCCTCGATCTCGATATCGAAGCGGTAGCTCGGCGGCGTGACTTCAAACACCTCGCCCTCGGCGCCCTGGGTGCGTGTGAACGGCAGCTGCAGGCGCTGGAATACATCGGCGATGGCTGCAGACGACAGCTCGATGCCCAGCACGCGCTCGGCGCGCGCCACGCGCAGGCTGACCGGCTTGCGCTGCGGCAGGTTGACCACGTGGTCGTCCACCGGGCCGGCCTGGCCGCCGCAGATCTCGAGGATCAGCGCGGTGATGCGCTCGATATGCTCGACCGTGGTGGCGTAGTCCACGCCGCGCTCGAAGCGGTGTCCGGCATCGGTCGAGAAGTTGTAGCGGCGGCCACGGCCCTGGATCGCGGCGGGCCACCAGAATGCGGCCTCGAGATAGATGTCCGTGGTGTCCAGCGTCACGGCGGTGCTGTCGCCGCCCATGATACCGGCCAGGCTTTCGATCTCCTTGTCATCGGCGATCACGCCGACCTGCTCGTCGACCTCGATGGTATTGCCGTTGAGCAGCTTGATCTGCTCGCCCTTGCGGCCCCAGCGCACGTCGAGGCCGCCGTGGATCTTGCTCAGATCGAACACGTGCGACGGACGGCCCAGTTCCAGCATCACGTAGTTCGAGATATCGACCAGCGCGGAAACACTGCGCTGGCCCGAGCGCTCCAGGCGCTGCACCATCCATGCCGGCGTGGCCGCGCGCGCATTCACGCCGCGGATCACGCGACCGGAGAAGCGGCCGCACAGGTCCGGCGCCGATACCTTGACCGGCAGCTTGTCCTGGATCGTCACCGGCACCGGCTTCATCTCCGGCAGGTTCAGCGCGGCACCGGTCAGCGCCGACACTTCGCGCGCCACGCCGTGGATCGACAGGCAGTCGGCCTTGTTCGGCGTCAGCTTGATGACAAAGACCTGGTCGTCCAGGTCGAGGTACTGGCGGATATCCTGGCCGACCGGCGCGTCTTCCGGCAGCACCATCAGGCCACCGTGGTCCTCCGACAGCTTGAGTTCGCGCGCCGAGCACAGCATGCCGTAGCTGTCCACGCCGCGCAGCTTGCCGATCTTGATCTCGAACGGCTTGCCGCCATCCTCGGACGGCGGCAGCACGGCGCCGACCAGTGCGCACGGCACCAGAATGCCGGGCTTGACGTTGGGCGCGCCGCAGACGATCTGCAGGGTCTCGCCGGTGCCGGCATCGACCTGGCACACGTTGAGGCGGTCGGCATTGGGATGGCGCTCGGTCGACAGCACGCGCGCGACCACCACCCTGTCGAACGGCGGCGCGACCGAGCCCACTTCTTCCACTTCCAGGCCGGCCATGGTCAGCGTGTGCGACAGCGCGTCGGTGGAGATCTTTTCAGGGTTGGCGAAGGTGCGAAGCCAGGATTCCGAGAATTGCATGGCGCTTCTGATCCGGTAAGTATTCTGTGTGGTCGTTGACGAGGGGACGGCGGCGCGTCAGGCGAACTGGCGCAGGAAGCGCACGTCGCCCTCGAAGAACAGGCGCAGGTCGTTGATGCCATAGCGCAGCATGGTCAGGCGCTCCAGGCCGGAGCCGAACGCGAAACCGATATAGCGCTCGGGATCGAGGCCCATGTTGCGCAGCACGTTCGGATGCACCTGGCCCGAACCGGAGATCTCCAGCCACTTGCCATTGCCGAAGGCCATGTCGATCTCCGCCGACGGCTCGGTGAACGGGAAGTACGACGGGCGGAAGCGCACCTGGATGTCATCGCGCTCGAAGAACTTGCGCAGGAAGTCTGTGTACACGCCCTTCAGGTCGGCAAAGCTGACGTCCTCGCCGATCCACAGGCCTTCGACCTGGTTGAACATCGGCGAGTGCGTGGCGTCGCTGTCGACACGGTAGGTACGGCCCGGGCAGATCACCTTGATCGGCGGCATCGCCTTGCCGGCGTACTTCTCGACATGCATCTTGGCGTAGCGGACCTGCATCGGACTGGTATGCGTGCGCAGCAGCAACAGCTTGTCTTCGCTGTCGCGGCCATCCACGTAGAACGTGTCCTGCATCGAACGCGCCGGATGGTTGTCCGGATTGTTCAGCGCGGTGAAGTTCATCCAGTCGGTCTCGATCTCGGGGCCGTCGGCCACATCGAAACCGATCGAGCCGAAGATCTGCTCGACGCGCTCCCACGTGCGCATCACCGGGTGCAGGCTGCCGCGGCTGACCGCACGGCCAGGCAGCGTGACGTCGATGGCCTCGGCGGCCAGGCGCGCGTTCATCAGCGCATCGGCCAGCGCCTGGCGGCGTGCCTGCAGTGCGGCTTCAACCTGCTGCTTGATCTGGTTGATGCGGGCGCCTTCCGTCTTGCGGGTTTCCGGGTCGAGCTTGCCGAGGCCCTTGAGCAGTTCGGTCAGCGCGCCGGTCTTGCCCAGGAAGCGGGCCTTTTCGTTTTCCAGCGTGGCGTTGTCGTTGGCAGCAGCGAAGGCGGCCTGGGCATCGGCGACAATTTGATCCAGATCCTGAGACATGGCGGCGGTCGTGGGATTTTTGGCGTCGGGGCCGGTACGCACCGGTCCGACGTGGGTTGGCACTACGTGCGGTGTTCGTTTCGAATGCGGTCTCGGCAACCGGATAGCGGCAACTGAAACGGCATTCGAAATAAAAACGGGGCTCGGTGAGGAGCCCCGTTTCAGCGGACCTTGCAGTCGGCGGTCGACCTTGCGGTCGGTGCTTGCCCGGCAGCGCTTACGCGCTGCCGCAGCCGGCATCAGGCAACGGTGGCTTTCACCTGGTTGACGATGGCGGCAAAGGCAGGCTTGTCGTGAATAGCCATGTCCGACAGCACCTTGCGGTCCAGTTCAATCGAGGCCTTCTTCAGACCGTTCATGAACACGCTGTAGGTCATGCCATGCTCACGCGTCGCGGCATTGATACGCGCAATCCACAGGGCGCGGAACACGCGCTTCTTGTTGCGGCGATCGCGGTATGCGTACTGGCCAGCACGCATGACCGCCTGCTTGGCGATGCGGTAGACATTATTGCGACGGCCGCGGTAACCCTTGGCAGCGTCGATGACTTTCTTGTGACGGGCCCGTGCAGTGACCCCACGCTTTACTCGAGGCATGTAATTCTCCTTTCGTTTTCGTCAGGGGTTATGCGTAAGGCATCATCGCGCGCACCGACTTCAGGTTCGTCTCATGGACGTCCTGAGTACCGCGCAGTTGACGCTTGTTCTTGGTGGTCTTCTTGGTCAGGATGTGACGCTTGAAGGCCTGGCCACGCTTGAACGAACCGTTCGGACGTGCAGTAAAGCGCTTGGAGGCGCTTTTCTTCGTCTTCATCTTCGGCATGAAAAACTCCAGCTCATATGACATGCATGCAGGTGGACGGCTCACGCCGACGCTTGCAAGACCCGCATCCACTTGTTGTTGCACAGCGGCCCTTGCGGACCGCGCGCGACTTCCGCACGAAGCAACGCCGGGATGCCTGGCATCCCGGCCGCTGCACCGCGCAGGAATTACTTCTTCTTCTTGGGGGCGAGCACCATCACCATCTGGCGCCCTTCCATCTTCGGCATCTGCTCGACCTGGCCGATTTCTTCCAGGTCCGCCTTCAGGCGTTCGAGCATGCGCGCGCCGATTTCCTGGTGCGCCATCTCGCGACCACGGAACCGCAGCGTGATCTTGGTCTTGTCGCCGTCTTCCAGGAAGCGCTTCAGGTTGCGCAGCTTGACGTTGTAGTCGCCATCATCCGTACCCGGCCGGAACTTGACTTCCTTGACCTGGATGATTTTCTGCTTCAGCTTCGCCTCGTGGGCGCGCTTGGCTTCCTCGTACTTGAACTTCCCGTAATCCATGATCCGGGCGACGGGCGGAACCGCGTTCGGCGCGATCTCGACCAGGTCCAAGTCCTTATCTTCAGCCAGCCGGAGCGCGTCCATGAACTTGACGATGCCGAGCTGTTCGTTATCAACCCCTACCAGGCGCAGCTCAGGCGCGCTGATTTCCCGGTTGATGCGATGACCTTTGTCCGTAGCGATGTTGCGTTACCTCAAGAAGACAAAAAAACAAGCCGTGCTCACCACCCATCAGGCTTTGCTGGCGACGTCGTTTTTCAGACGCTCAACAAACGCGGAGACGGGCATCACACCCAGATCCACGTTGCCACGGGCACGCACGGCCACTTGACTGGCATCCCGCTCCTTGTCGCCCACTACCAGCAGGTAGGGAACCTTCTGAAGCGAATGCTCGCGGATTTTATACGTAATTTTCTCATTACGCAAATCAGCCTTGGCCCTAAACCCTTGTTTTTGCAGCAATTGCACGACGCTTTCGGCGTATTCCGCCTGCGAATCCGCAATATTCATGACCACCACCTGCTCCGGGGCCAGCCAGGCCGGCAGCGCACCGGCGTGGTTTTCCAGCAGGATGCCCAGGAAACGCTCGAACGAGCCCAGGATGGCCCGGTGCAGCATCACCGGGCGCTTGCGCGAATTGTCCTCGGAGACGTATTCGGCATCCAGGCGCTCCGGCAGCACCAGGTCAAGCTGCAGCGTGCCGCACTGCCACGAGCGGCCGATCGCGTCCTTGATGTGGTACTCGACCTTGGGGCCGTAGAACGCGCCCTCGCCCGGCAGCTCCTCCCAATCCACGCCGCAGGCGCGCAGCGCCAGGCGCAGGCCCTCTTCGGCGTGATCCCAGATCTCGTCGGAGCCGGCACGCTGGTCCGGGCGCAGCGACAGCTTGACCTTCACATCCTTGAAGCCGAAGTCGTCGTAGACCGAGAACGCCAGTTCGTTGAAGGCCTTGGCCTCCGCCACGATCTGCTCTTCCGTGCAGAAGATGTGCGCATCATCCTGCACAAAGCCGCGCACGCGCATCAGCCCGTGCAGCGCGCCCGACGGCTCGTTGCGGTGGCAGGCGCCGAACTCGGCCAGGCGCAGCGGCAGGTCGCGGTACGAACGCAGGCCGTGGTTGAAGATCTGCACATGGCCCGGGCAGTTCATCGGCTTGATCGCGTAGTCGCGCTTCTCCGACTCCGTGACGAACATATTCTCCTTGTAGTTCTGCCAGTGGCCGGACTTTTCCCAAAGCGAACGATCCATCACCTGCGGCGTACGAACCTCATCGTAGCCGGCGTCCGTCAGGCGGCCGCGCATGTACTGCTCGACGGCCTGCCACACCTGCCAGCCCTTCGGGTGCCAGAACACCATGCCGGGCGCCTCTTCCTGCAGGTGGAACAGGTCGAGCGTCTTGCCCAGCTTGCGGTGGTCGCGCTTCTCGGCCTCTTCCAGCATGTGCAGGTAGGCTTCCTGGTCTTCCTTCCTGGCCCAGGCCGTGCCGTAGATGCGCTGGAGCATCTCATTGTTGGCGTCGCCGCGCCAGTAGGCGCCGGCCACCTTCATCAGCTTGAAGACCTTCAGCTTGCCCGTGGACGGCACGTGCGGGCCACGGCACAGGTCGACGAAGCTGCCTTCACGGTACAAGCCGATTTCCTGGTCGGCGGGGATCGAGGCGATGATCTCGGCCTTGTACTTCTCGCCCATCGACTCGAACAGCGCCACCGCTTCGTCGCGGTTCCATACTTCGCGCACGACCTTCTCGTCCTTGCGGGCGAGTTCCGTCATCTTCTTCTCGATGGCGGCCAGGTCTTCGGGCGTGAAGGGACGCTTGTAGGCAAAGTCGTAGTAGAAGCCGTTTTCGATCACCGGGCCGATCGTCACCTGCGCTTCCGGATAGAGCTCCTTGACGGCATAGGCCAGCAAGTGCGCCGTGGAGTGGCGGATCACATCGACGCCATCGGCGTCCTTGTCCGTGACGATGGCCAGCTCGGCATCGCGGTCGATCCTGTAGCTCGTGTCGACCAGTTGGCCGTCCACCTTGCCGGCCAGCGCGGCCTTGGCCAGGCCAGCACCGATGCCCTGCGCCACTTCGGCAACCGTCACCGGGCCGGGAAACTCGCGGCGGGACCCATCCGGCAGCGTGATTGCGATCATTTCGACTCTCCAGGATTCCGCCGGCGGCGTCTTGCGCCTCGCCCGAGCGGATCAAACTGCATCTTGTGGCACCGGCCCTGCATGCCTGCGGGACCGGCGATTTATTCTTTGCTGCCCTGCCCTGCCGCACCGGAAACGCGGCAGCTTATCAGGACGCTGACAGGCGACAGACGAAAAAAAAACGCGGCCAAGGCCGCGTTTCTCTTTGTCAAACCCGATCCAACCGGGTCGAAGGCGCACCTCGACTACTGTCGCTTGCCAGCGGTAGTAGTTCGCGGTGTCATAACCATGATGCGCTTCCGTTCCGTATGGGGTTGAATCGGACTTGCCACACTTCTTTTACTGCTTTACTGCAATTCGTTGGTAGGCTCGATTGGACTCGAACCAACGACCCCCACCATGTCAAGGTGGTGCTCTAACCAGCTGAGCTACGAGCCTAGCGAAGCCGCAAGTATAGCATCACTTTCTTTTCGCCTGCAACACCCCCTGGACGTCTTCGATCAACTGCAGCGCGCGCTGCAGCTGCGTAGCCTCGGACACTTCGGCAGTGAACTGCATGCGCGCAACGCCCTTGCTGGAGAGCGTCTTGACGCCGGTGACATTGATCTTCTCGCGCGACAGCACTTCGGAGATATCGCGCAGCAGCCCCTGGCGATCGATCGCCTCGACATGGATATCGACCGGATAGACCGCGGCGTGGCTCTTCTGGCCCCACTCGGTCTGGATCACCCGCTCCGGCGCGCGCCCGGCCAGTTGCTGGAAGGTGTGGCAGCTGCGCCGATGGATCGACACCCCGCGCCCGCGCGTGACAAAGCCGACGATGTCGTCCGGCGGCGCCGGCTTGCAGCAGCGCGACATCTGCGTCATCAGCGAATCCACCCCCACCACCAGCACGCCGCTCTTGGCGCCGCGCGCCACGCTGGTGGCGCGGCTTTTCTTGGTGACAGCGTCTTCCTCGCTCAGCGGCGCCTGGATCTCGCCCTCCGGGTGTCGCAGCGCGTGCTCCACGTGGCGCAGACTGAACTCATCCTTGGCCACTGCCGCAAACAGGTCCTCCGGCGTCTTGAAGCCCAGCCGCGTGGCCAGGTCTTCCAGCTTGACCGCGGTCTTGCCTTCGCGCTGCAGGGTCTTGTCGATCAGCACGCGGCCCTGGGCGATGGTCTCCTGCGAATCGAGCGCATTGAACCAGGCCCGCACCTTGGCCCGCGCGCGGCTGCTGGCCAGGTAGCCCAGGTCCGCGTTGAGCCAGTCGCGCGACGGTCCGCCCTGCTTGACCGCGATGATCTCCACGGTCTGGCCGTTCTTCAGCGGCGTGTTCAGCGGCACCATGGTGCCGTCCACGCGCGCGCCGCGGCAGCGGTGGCCGAGATCGCTGTGCAGGTAGTAGGCAAAGTCCACCGCGGTGGCGCCCTGCGGCAGCGCCACCACGCGCGCCTGCGGCGTCAGCACGTAGATGTGGTCGTCGATCGCGGCGTGCTTGATCTGCTCCCACGATTCATCGTGCGCCACGCTGTGGTCGGCATCGTCCTTCCACGCCAGCAGCTGGCGCAGCCAGGCAATCTTCTCGTCATAGCGCTCGCTGGCGGAGAACTGCCCGGCATAGCCGCGGCTGCCCGCTTCCTTGTAGCGCCAGTGCGCGGCCACGCCGTATTCGGCAAAGTGGTGCATCTCATGCGTGCGGATCTGCACCTCGAAGGCGCGCCCGTCATCGCCGATCACCACCGTATGCAGCGATTTGTAGCCATTGGCCTTGGGCCGCGAGATATAGTCGTCGAACTCGCGCGGGATCGGCTGCCAGATATGGTGGACGATACCGAGCACCGTGTAGCAGTCCTTGATATCGTCGACGATCACGCGGAAGGCGCGCACATCGTACAGGTCGGCAAAATCCAGCTCCTTGCCGCGCATCTTCTTCCAGATGCTGTAGATATGCTTGGGCCGCCCGCTGACCTCGGCACGGATGCCGGCAGTCGCCAGCTCGGACTGCAGCCGTTCGATGGCGCCGCCGATATAGCCTTCGCGCTCGATGCGCTTCTCGTCCAGCAGTTTGGCGATGCGCTTGTAGGTATCGGGCTGCTCGAAGCGGAACGCCAGGTCCTCCAGTTCCCACTTCATCTGCCAGATACCAAGGCGATTGGCCAGCGGCGCGTAGATGTCCAGCGTTTCGCGCGCCACGCCCGGCTGCGGCGCCTGCTTGGTCTCGGCCAGCCAGCGCAGGGTCTGCAGCCGCGAGGCCAGGCGCACCAGCACCACGCGGATGTCCTGCGCAAACGCCAGCAGCATCTTGCGCAGCGCCTCGACCTGTTCGTGGCGCGCCTGCGCTTCGTTCTTGGACGGCGCGGCCGGCTCGGCCTCGGGGCGGCTGCCGGCGATGGCACCGATGCGCAGCAGCTGCCGCACACCGTCGACCAGCCGTGCCACCTCGTCTCCAAAGCGCGGTGCGATCTCGGCCTCGGTACCGGGCACGAAGGCCACCAGCCCGAACAGGCAGGCGGCGGCACGCGCGGCGTCGTCGACGCGCAGGCCGTCGAGAATGCGCAGCATGCCCTGCGCGTGCGACAGCACGGTCTCGCCGGTGGGCAGCGCTACCTCGGCACCATGCTCGCGCACGTAGGCCAGTGCGCGTTCGACCAGTTCGGCATCCGGAATGCCCGCGACCCGACCGGTCAGGTCGGTGGACGTCACCATGTCACAACGCCTGCATCAGTTGAGCGCAGCGGTCACCACCACTTCGATCAGGTAATCGGGATTGGCCAGACGGGCTTCGACGGTGGCGCGCGGGGGCGTGTTGCCTTGCGGCACCCAGGCGTCCCAGACCTCGTTCATCTCGCCGATCTGGTCGACATTGGTCAGGAAGATCTGGCACGACAGGATGCGGGTCTTGTCGCTGCCGGCCTCGGCCAGCAGCCGGTCGATATGGCCGAGGACCTCGCGCGTCTGGCCGCGGATATCGGCCTTGGGATCGACCTCGGGCACCTGACCGGCGAGATACACCACGCCGTTATAGACCGCGTATTCGGACAACCGCTTGCCCACATGGGCGCGCTTCAGTTCAAGGTTACTCATGACAATGCGTTGACTGATAAAAACAGGGCCGGCATGCGATGCCATCAGGCCCCGGTAAAGAACTGCCGGGCGATCGCAATCTGCGCCGGATCGACAAAGGTCGGGGCATGGCCCACGTCGGGCACTTCCACCGAACTCACATGCTTGCCGCGCGCCACCATTTCGGCCACGGTCTCGCGCAGCAGCAGGTCCGACTGCGCGCCGCGCACCACCAGCACCGGGCCTTCGATGGCCTCGAAGCTGCGCCAGAGCGCGGCCTCGCCGGCAGCAATGGCCTCGGGCGTGGATTTGCGGAACGGCACCGCCAGCTGCGGATCGTAATGCAAGCCCCATTCCAGGCCGTCCGTGCCCTGCACCGGTTTCAGGATGGCGGCGTTGAGCTCGCGCCACTGCTCGGGCGTATGGCGGCCGAACGATGCGCTGATGGTTTGCAGGTAGGCCAGGCCTTCCTCGAAGGTCTTGAAGCGCACCGGCAGCCCCAGGTAGGCGCCGATCCGTTCCACCGCCGACGGCGCCAGCTTCGGGCCCACGTCGTTGAGCAGCAGCTTGCGCACCGGCGACTTCGGCAGCCCGGCCAGGCCCATGCCGATCAGCCCGCCCATCGAGGTGCCGAACCAGTCCACCTTCTCCACATTGAGCCGCGCAATCAGCGTGACCATGTCGGACACATACTGCGGCACCACGTAGCCGTTGGCATCGGCCAGCCATTCCGAGCGGCCGCGCCCGGCCACATCGGGGCAGACCACGCGGTAGTCGCCGCACAGCGCGCTGGCGACGGTGTCGAAGTCGCGGCCGGTGCGCGTCAGCCCATGCGCGCACACCAGCACGCGCGGATTGGCGGGGTCGCCCCACTCGTGGTAGGCCATGCGGTGCAGGCCCGCCGGACTGATGCACTGGACAAAACCGAGACGCGGACTGGCAGACATCTGGACTCCCTGACGAACCGGACCGCGGACCGCAAAAAGACGGCGCTGCCGGAGGTTGAGCAAAGCTGGATTGTACGCCGCAGCGGGTACAATGCCACAGCACAGTGTCAGCGTCCCGCGTGCGCGGCCGCGCACCGCCACGGCGCGCTCCGCCAACCCTGTGGCAACCTTTCTGTGGCATTCCTTTCTCTCGACGGAGGCTTACATGCTCAACGGCAAGACCGCACTGGTGACTGGCTCGACCAGCGGCATCGGGCTCGGCATCGCGAAAGCGCTGGCGGCCCAGGGCGCCAACATCATCGTCAACGGCTTTGGTGACGCGGACGCCGCAAAGGCAGAAATCGCGCAGGCCGGCCAGGGGATCCGGGTCGGCTACCACGGCGCCGACATGAGCAAGGCGGCCGAGATCGAAGACATGATGCGCTACGCGCAGTCCGACTTCGGCGGCGCCGACATCCTGGTCAACAACGCCGGCATCCAGCACGTGGCCGCGATCGAGGATTTCCCGCCCGAGCGCTGGGACGCGATCATCGCCATCAACCTGACCTCGGCCTTCCACACCACGCGCCTGGCGCTGCCCGGCATGAAGCAGAAGGACTGGGGCCGCATCATCAATGTCGCCTCCACCCACGGGCTGGTGGCCTCGGCGCAGAAGTCCGCCTACGTGGCGGCCAAGCACGGCATCGTCGGCTTCACCAAGGTGACCGCGCTGGAAACCGCGCAGACCGGCGTCACCGCCAACGCGATCTGCCCGGGCTGGGTGCTGACGCCACTGGTGCAGAAGCAGGTCGAAGCCCGCGCGCAGAAGGAAGGCATTCCGGTGGAACAGGCCAAGCGCGAGCTGGTGCTGGAGAAACAACCCTCGGGACAGTTCGTCACGCCCGATGAGCTGGGCGCGCTGGCCGTGTTCCTGTCGTCCGAAGCGGCCCGCCAGGTCCGCGGCGCGATCTGGAACATGGACGGCGGCTGGGTGGCGCAGTAAGGAGCAAACGATGCAACGACGCAGTTTCCTGCGCGCGCTGGCGCTGGGCGCGGTCTCGGCCGGGGCGCTGGCACCGGTGGCCGGCGCGCTGGCGCAAGCCGCCAAGCCGCTTGCCATTGACGTCTACAAGAGCCCGCTGTGCGGCTGCTGCGAGGATTGGGTCAAGCACCTGCGCAGCAACGGCTTCACCGTGACGGTGCATGATGTCGAGGACACCGGCGTGTACCGCAAGCGCTTCGGCATGCCGGAACGCTTTGGCTCCTGCCACACCGGGTATATCGGCGGCTACGCCATCGAGGGCCATGTGCCGGCGGCGGATATCCGCAAGCTGCTGGCAGCAAAGCCCAAGGCGATCGGCCTGGCCGTGCCGGGCATGCCGGTCGGCTCGCCCGGCATGGAACAGGGCCCGCGCAAGGACCCGTTCGACGTGCTGATCGTAAAAGCGGACGGCGCCGCTTCGGTGTTCGCCAGCTACAACAAGCAGGCAGGCTGACCTGCGGCTGCCGGGCGGCAAGGTCTGCGCCTTGCCGGAGAGCAGCCAGCTTAGTGCGCAGCGATATTGCCGGGCTATTCGCCGGAAGAGCTAGGGAATGCAGCCGGCTGGCGTAGCCCGGCCGGGCAATTCCAAAGCGAAGCGACCCGACAAAAAAGCCCCTGCGGCGCATCGCACCTCAGGGGCCCTGCCAGGCTTCGGAGCTCAGCCCGCTTACAGCAGCGGAGCGCCAGTCTTGGCCTGGATTTCCTCGCGGCTGACACCCGGAGCCGTTTCCACCAGCTTCAGGCCTTCGTCGGTCACGTCGATCACGCCCAGGTCGGTAATGATGCGGTTGACCACGCCCACGCCGGTCAGCGGCAGGTTGCAGTCCTTCAGGATCTTGATGTCCTCGGTGCCATCCTTCTTCTTGGCGGTGTGTTCCATCAGCACCACCACTCGGCCGACGCCGGCGACCAGGTCCATCGCGCCGCCCATGCCCTTGACCATCTTGCCCGGGATCATCCAGTTGGCCAGGTCGCCCTTTTCGCTGACCTGCATCGCACCCAGGATCGCCAGGTTGATGTGGCCGCCGCGGATCATCGCGAACGAGTCGGCCGACGAGAAGATCGACGAGCCCGGCAGCGTCGTCACGGTTTGCTTGCCGGCGTTGATCATGTCGGCGTCGACTTCGTCCTCGGTCGGGAACGGGCCGATGCCCAGCAGTCCGTTCTCGGACTGCAGCCACACTTCCATGCCTTCGGGCACCCAGTTGGCCACCAGCGTCGGCAGGCCGATGCCCAGGTTGACGTAGAAACCGTCCTGCAGCTCGGTCGCGGCGCGCGCGGCCATTTCGTCACGTGTCCATGCCATGATGCGTCTCCTTAGCTGGCCGCGCGCACGGTGCGCTGCTCGATGCGTTTCTCGGGGGTGGTGTTCAGCACCAGGCGCTTCACGAAGATGCCGGCCAGGTGGATTTCATCCGGGTCCAGCTCGCCGGTCTCGACGATATGCTCGACCTCGGCGATGGTGACCTTGCCCGCCATGGCGCACATCGGGTTGAAGTTGCGCGCGGTGCGGCGGAACACCAGGTTGCCGGCCTTGTCAGCCTTGTATGCCTTGACCAGCGCCACGTCGGCGGTCAGCGAACGCTCCATCACGTACTGCTGGCCGTCGAATTCGCGGATTTCCTTGCCTTCGGCGACGATGGTGCCGACACCGGTCTTGGTGAAGAAGGCCGGGATGCCCGAGCCGCCGGCGCGCAGCTTCTCGGCCAGCGTGCCTTGCGGGGTGAATTCCAGCTCAAGTTCGCCCGCCAGGTACTGGCGCTCGAACTCCTTGTTCTCGCCCACGTAGGACGAGATCATCTTCCTGATCTGGCGCGTGGCCAGCAGCAGGCCCAGGCCGAAGCCATCGACGCCGGCGTTGTTGGAGATGCAGGTCAGCTGCTTGGCGCCGCTGTCGCGCAGCGCGGCAATCAGCGCCTCGGGGATGCCGCACAGGCCGAAACCGCCCACGGCGATCGTCTGGCCGTCGCGGACGACGCCTGCAAGCGCTTCTGCGGCGCTGGCGTAGACCTTGTTCATGCTTCGCTCCTTCCTCGGTAGTTCCCTGTCGCTCTTCCCGCCACCGGGTTGTGCGGCGGGCGACGCAGGGAAATTGTAACGGTACAATCGGCAACAGGCGGGCGACAGTCGCCGCAACTCGTCCGACCGACAGCATACGCAAGCGCAGCCGGCTACGCCATTACGTAAAAATACATAAGCAGATGCCCGCAATCGACTACCAGACCGCCTTCCAGCTCGCCCCCGTGGGCCTGGTGCTGTCACGCGAACGCGTGATCGAGGACTGCAACGAGGAGGTCTGCCGCATTTTCGGCACCACGCGCGAAGCGCTGCTGGGCCAGTCCTTCCAAGTGCTCTACCCCACCGCCGACGAATTCGAGCGCACCGGCGCGCGCATCGCGCCGATCATGGGCAAGCGCGGCATGTACTCGGACGAACGCATCATGAAGCGCGCCGGCGGCGAGCTGTTCTGGTGCCATGTCACCGGGCGCGCACTGGACCGCACGCAACCGCTGGGCGCGGGGATCTGGACCTTCGAGGATCTGTCGCAGAAGCGCCAGGTCACTGCGGAGCTGACCGCGCGCGAACGCGAGATCGCGGCGCAGCTGGTGGAGGGAAAGACCAGCAAGCAGATCGGCAAGCTGCTGGCGATCAGCCCGCGCACGGTGGACATCTACCGGGCGCGGCTGATGAAGAAGTACGGGGCCAGCACGTCGGTGGACCTGGTGCAGCGGCTGGTCAACCACTGAGCCCCGTGGCAGGCATCAGCCCTCGATGATCGCGCGGATCTCTGCCGGCACCGGCACCGACTTCTCCTGCGTGTAATCGCACCACACCACCTTGGCCCCGCCCTCGGCCCAGACCACGTCGGGCTGGTCGGTGCGGCGGATTTCCATGCGGGTCTCGAAGCTGGTGCGGCCGAGCTGGCCGGCGTAGACGCGGCACTCGATGTCGCCCGGGTAGCGCAGCTGCTTCAGGAAAGTCATGTGCGCATTGATGATGACCGGCCCCTGCCCGCGTGCATCCTTGCCGCCGCGGCCCAGCGACGCGAACCACTCGATGCGCGCCTGCTCCAGGTACTGGAAGTAGACGGTGTTGTTGACATGGCCCATGGCATCCATGTCGCCCCAGCGGATCGGCATGACCACCGTATAGACGTGCTTCATCACAGCCTCCAAAAGAACAGGCCCGCCGGGTCTGGCGGGCCCTCTGCTTGGCTCAGCGCTTGGCGATCGCGCCTTCGGCCTTGGTCACCAGGTCGGTGCCGATCTGCTTCTTCCACTTGTCGTAGACCTTGGCGGTGGCCTTGCGGAAGGCGTCATGCTCGGCCGGCGTCAGGTGCGTGACCTTGACGCCGTGCGCCTCCATATCCTTCCAGGCCGGCGCGCCCGGCTCGGCCAGGCCCTTGCGGGCCAGCGCGATTTCCTGCTTGCCGGCGTCGACGGCGGCCTGCTTCACGATCTCGCGGTCGGCCGGGGTCCAGCTTTCCCAGATCTGCTTGTTGACCACGAAGATCAGCGGGTCAGCCACGTAGCCCCAGGTGGTGACGAACTTCTGGCCCACCGTGTACAGCTTGGCGGCGGCGAACACCGACTGCGGGTTCTCCTGCCCGTCGACCGCGCCCGAGGCCATCGCCGGCTGCGCATCGGCCCAGCTCATCTGGGTCGGGTTGGCGCCCAGCGCGTTGAAGGTCTCGATGTACAGCGGCGAACCGACCACGCGCAGCTTCATGCCCTTGAGGTCTTCCGGCTTGCGGATTTCGCGCTTGGAGTTGGACACCTCGCGGAAGCCATTCTCGCCCCAGGCCAGCGGCACCACGCCGGCTTTTTCCAGCGTGGCGAAGATCGACTTGCCGACTTCGCCCTGCGTGAGCGCGTCCAGCGCCTTGTAGTCGGGCATCAGGAACGGCAGCGAGAACAGGTTCAGTTCCCTGACCTGCGGCGACCAGTTGATGGTCGAGCCCACCGCCATGTCGATCACGCCCTGGCGGATCGCCGAGAACTCGCGGGTCTGGTCGCCGGCCACCAGCGAGGTGCCCGGGTACAGCTTGATATTGATGCGGCCGTTGGTGCGCTGCTTGACCAGGTCGGCCCAGATCTCGCCGCCCTTGCCCCACGGGAAGGCCGGGCCGAGCACCAGCGACATCTTGTACTCGGACTTGTAGGTCTGGGCCATTGCGCCGGCGGGGGCGAAGGCGGAAGCGGCAATGGCGGCAGCCGTTGCGAGCATCAGGGCACGACGTTTCATTTCATCTCCTCTCGGGAAAGCGTCAATTCTTGTTTGTGAATGCGGAACATCAGTAGCCGAGGTACTCAGGCAGCCAGGTCGCCAGCGGCGGATAGGCCAGCACCATCAGCATGGCGATAAACATCGCCAGCAACATCCAGATCACCCAGGGCACGGTCTCTTCCATGCGCACCCGGGCAATCCGGCACGACACCATCAGGTTCACGGCCAGCGGCGGCGTGAACTGGCCCAGCGCCACCTTCAGTGTCAGCACCACGCCGAACCACACCGGGTTCCAGTGGAAGGCATTGACAATGGGCAGCAGCAGCGGCACGAAGATCAGGAAGATCGAGATGCCGTCCAGGAACATGCCGACCGTCATCAGCAGCAGCACGATCAGCGCCAGCACGCCGTACTCGCCCAGCCCGGAATTGGCGATGGCGTGCGCCAGCGGGTCGATCACGCCCAGCGTCGACAGCGCATAGGCGAAGATGCCGGCCAGTGCCACCACCAGCAGGATCACTGCCGAGGTCTCGGCCGCCTCCTGGAAGATGGTGAACAGGTCGCGCATGCCGATGCTGCGGTACACCACCATGCCGACGAACAGGCCGTAGACCACTGCCACCACGGCGGCTTCGGTCGGCGTGAACCAGCCGGCGCGCATGCCGCCCAGGATCAGGAACGGCGCCACCAGGCCCCATGCGGCCTCGCGCAGGCTCTTCCAGAACGGCGGGCGCGGCAGCGCGGCTTCGATCGCGCCCATGTTGTGCTTGCGCGCCAGCCACACGGCCGGAACGATCAGCGCCACGCCGGCCAGGATGCCGGGGATCATGCCCGCGGCGAACAAGGCCGGCACCGATGCGCCGGGCACCAGCACGCTGTAGATGATGAGGGCCACCGACGGCGGGATCAGGATGTCGGTCGCGGCTGCCGCGCCGACCACCGCGGCGCTGTACGAGCCCGGATAACCGGCGCGCGACATCGCCGCGATCATCACGCCGCCCACCGCGGCCGCGTTGGCCGGGCCGGAGCCGGAGATGCCGCCGAGGAACATCGCCACCAGGATCGCCACCAGCGGCAGCATGCCCGGGCCGCGACCAACGATGGCGATGGCAAAGGTCACCAGCCGCTGCGCCACGCCGGAGCGGTCGAAGATCGACCCCACCAGCACGAACATCGGGATCGCCAGCAGCGGATACTTGGCCAGCCCCGCATAGAAGTTCTGCGGCACGGCCAGCAGGCCGAACATCTGGGTGTCGAGATTGGACAGGCCGATGGCAACCAGGCCGCCCAGGCCCAGCGACACGCCGATGGGCACGCCCAGCAGCATCAGGCCGATAAAGACCACGAACAGGGTGATGGCGACGAACGTCATTGCGCCTTCTCCGTCGTGGTGGCCTTGCCTTCATGCAGCGCCTTGAGCGCGCGCACGTTGCGCAGCACCAGCCCCAGCGCGCGCAGCGCGATGCCGGCAGACAGCACCGGCAGCCAGATCGAGTACCACCAGCTCGGCACGCCGATGCCCGGCGAGGTCTCGCCGAAGGTGTACTCATCCCAGGTAATGCGTGCGCCCAGCACCGCCAGCGCGATGAACATCACCGCCACCGCCAGCGCCGACAGGATCGCCAGGCGGCGCTGGCGGGCCGCGCTGCCGCGCTCGAAGAAGAATTCGATGCGGATATTGCGATCGCGTGCCACCGCGGCGCTGCCGGCGACCAGCGCCAGCACGATCATCAGGAAGACCGAGAACTCCTCGGTCCAGGCAAATGACTCGTCGGTGAAATAGCGGACCACCACGTTGGCGAAAGTGATGCCGACCAGCAGCACCATCACGATCACGCCAATCCAGTCCTCGATGCGGGGCGATACCCGGAAATCAGCGTCCTGCGCTTCGTCGGCGGCCTGCGGGATCACCGCGGAATCGACGACGTGTTGCGGCACGGCGTTGCGCCGTGCCTCTTCTTGTTGCTCCATCTCCCCGGCCTCCGGTCCGGGCCGCTCGGGCCATGCGGCCACCGCGGCGTTTTTTTACTTGTATGTAAAGACTTAATCTGCAGACATGGCGGATTATGCCAAGACTGGCCCGCCACGCACGAATTTTCTGATGATTGATGTGTGCTGACGACGGCGCACCCAAGGGGACCGGATAAGCCCTGGGCGTGCAGTCCGGGCATCCCGCGGCGCTTTTGGCGCGCAGCCGGGATGCAGGGGGCCTTGCGCCCCCCCGGGTCAGCGATCAGGCGGTCAGACCATGCCGTCGTCGGCGGTGATGACAGCGCCGTTGATGAACTGCGACTGGTCGGATGCGAGCAGCAGCAACAGGCCGTCGAGATCCTCCGGCTTGCCCAGGCGCTTGCGCGGCAGCATCTGGATCAGCTTCTGGCCGGCGTCCGAATCCCAGTGGTGGTGGTTGATCTCGGTATCGATATAGCCCGGGCAGATCGCGTTGGTATTGATGCCATGGCGCGCCCATTCCAGCGCCATGGCCTTGGTCATGTGCACCACGGCCGCCTTGCTCATGCAATACACGCCGATCTGCGACAGCACCTTCAGCCCCGCCACCGACGCGACATTGACGATCCGCGCCTGCGGCAGCGGGCTGCCGTTGCGCTCGGCGCCCTTGGCGCGCGCGATCATGCGCTTGGCCACTTCCTGGGCGACGAAGAAGGCACCGCGGGTATTGGTGTCGAACACGAAATCGAAGTCGTCGGCGGTCACATCGGTCAGCTTCTGCGTGGTCGACACGCCGGAGTTGTTGACCAGGATGTCGATGGAGCCGGCCTCAGTCTCCGCATGCGCCACCGCGGCGCGGATGCTGTCCGGGTCGGTGACGTCCAGCCGCACCACATGGGCGCTGCCGCCCTCGGCCTCGATCGCAGCGCGCAGTTCCTTGAGCCGCTCGGTGCGGCGCGAGGCCAGCACTACCTTGGCGCCGGCGGCAGCCAGCACCGTCGCGAAACGCGAGCCCAGCCCGCTTGAAGCGCCGGTGACCAGCGCGACCTTGCCTTCCAGATTGATCGACAAACCCATGATTACCTCTTGTGCGGGAGCTCCTCCGGCCTATTCGGGAGCAGAAGGCAGCATATCAAAAAAAGAACGACCGTTCCAAAAAAATCCTTGCCTGTGGGTGGCGAGTCCCGGACAATGCCGGAGATTCTAAGAACTTGACCAGCAAAGGGAAAGAGGGAAAACGCGCGATCCGGGAGTCTTTGGACCCCAAATCGCTGCCAACTCACCCATCCGCGGTTCCCGTCCGCGCGCTGGCCCGGTTCTCGGCAAAACGATCACCGCATTTCCCACAATTGCAAGCAAGCAGCAAAGAAATAGAGGGTTAGAGACAATGGATCAGCAACAGCTCCTGGAGCAGTTCGGCCCGCGCGAAGCCATGGAATACGATGTGGTCATCGTCGGCGGCGGCCCCGCCGGCCTGGCCACCGCCATCCGCCTGAAGCAACTCGCGCAGGAGAAAGGCGCCGACGTCAACGTGTGCGTGCTGGAAAAGGGCTCCGAGCCCGGCGCCCACATCCTGTCGGGCGCCATCATGGACCCGCGCGCCCTCAATGAACTGATCCCGAACTGGAAGGAACTGGGCGCGCCGCTGAACCAGGCCGTCACCGAAGACAAGTTCCTGTTCCTGAACGAGTCCGGCTCCAAGGGCACGCCTCCGGCCCTGCTGCCAGAGTGCTTCCACAACGAAGGCAACTACATCATCAGCCTGTCGAACTTCGTGCGCTGGCTGGGCCAGCAGGCCGAGGCGCTGGGCATTGAGATCTTCCCGGGCTTCCCCGCCGCCGAAGTGCTCTACAACGAAGACGGCTCGGTCAAGGGCGTGGCCACCGGGAATATGGGCATCAACAAGGAAGGCGAGCCCACCGACAACTTCCAGCTGGGCATGGAACTGCATGCCAAGTACACCATCTTCGCCGAAGGCGCGCGCGGCCACCTGGGCAAGCAACTGATCGAGAAATTCAAGCTCGATGCCGGCAAGGATCCGCAGAGCTACGGCATCGGCCTGAAGGAGCTGTGGGAGATCGACCCGGCCAAGCACAAGCCCGGCCTGGTGGTGCACACCGCCGGCTGGCCGCTCGACCCCGCCACCTACGGTGGCTCGTTCCTGTACCACATGGAAGACAACAAGGTCGCGGTCGGCTTTGTGGTCGGCCTGGACTACACCAACCCGTGGCTGTCTCCGTTCGAGGAATTCCAGCGCTTCAAGACGCATCCGGAAATCCGCCAGTACTTCGAGGGCGGCAAGCGCCTCTCCTACGGCGCCCGCGCCATCACCGCCGGTGGCCTGCTGTCGCTGCCCAAGACCGTGTTCCCGGGCGGCGCGCTGGTCGGCTGCGACGCCGGCTACCTGAACGCCTCGCGCATCAAGGGCAGCCACGCCGCCATCAAGACCGGCATGCTGGCCGCCGAGGCCATCTATGACGCGCTGCAGGCCGGCCGCCAGCACGATGAGCTGGCCGCCTACCCGACCGCGTTCGAGCAGAGCTGGCTGCACAAGGAACTGCTGCAGGCCAAGAACTTCAAGCAGTGGTTCAAGAAGGGCCGCACCACCGCCACGCTGATGACCGGCATCGAGCAATGGCTGCTGCCCAAGCTGGGCATCCGCAACCCGCCATGGACCATCCACCGCGTGAAGCCGGACCATGTGTACCTGAAGCCCGCGGCCGAGTGCCAGAAGATCGAGTATCCGAAGCCGGACGGCAAGCTGACCTTCGACCGCCTGAGCTCGGTCTTCATCAGCAACACCAACCACGAAGAGAACCAGCCGGCGCACCTGACGCTCAAGGACGCCAGCGTTCCGGTCAACATCAACTGGGACAGGTACGCCGGCCCCGAGTCGCGCTACTGCCCGGCAGGTGTGTATGAGTTCGTGCAGGACGAGACGTCGGGCAAGGAACGTCTGCAGATCAATGCGCAGAACTGCGTTCACTGCAAGACCTGCGACATCAAGGATCCGACCCAGAACATCGTCTGGGTGACGCCGGAAGGCGGCGGCGGTCCGAACTACGTCGGGATGTAAGCCTGCCGCGCCAGCGGCAGAAAAAACGGCACCGGAAACTGAACTGACCCCGTAAAGTTGGACGGGTAAGTTAGGCCGCCAAGGGCTGAGTCCTGTATTGCACGGGGCTCAGCCCT
>NZ_JBYTAG010000015.1:24484-106517 GCF_058787995.1 Cupriavidus sp. FW305-27 | reverse complement strand
GACCTCCCCCGTGCCCGCCGCCCCGGCGCCCACGGCGGCCGAGCCCGAGCGCAGCGGCCCCGACCACCAGCAGTTCGTCGACTGGCTGCGCATGGTGGCGCCGTATATCCATGCCTTCCGCGGCAAGACCTTTGTGATCGCCTTCGCCGGAGAACTGGTCAAGTCGGGCGTGCTCAATGCGCTGGTCAACGACGTCGCGCTGCTGCACGCCATGGGCATGCAGATCGTGCTGGTGCACGGCTCGCGCCCGCAGGTGGAAGAACAGCTGGCGCTGCGCCATGTCGAGTCACAGTTCGTCGATGGCGTGCGCGTCACCGACAACGCCGCGCTCGAATGCGCCAAGGAAGCCGCCGGCGAACTGCGCCTGGACATCGAGGCCGCCTTCAGCCAGGGCCTGCCCAATACGCCGATGGCCGGCGCCCAGCTGTCGGTGATCTCCGGCAACTTCGTGACTGCCCGCCCGGTCGGCATCGTCAACGGCACCGACTACCAGCACACCGGCCTGGTGCGCAAGATCGACGCCGAGTCCGTGCGCATGTCGCTGTCGCACGGCAAGGTGGTGCTGCTGTCGCCGCTGGGCTTCTCGCCCACCGGCCAGGCCTTCAACCTGTCGATGGAAGACGTGGCCAGCGCCACCGCCACGGCGCTCAAGGCCGACAAGCTGATCTTCATCACCGAGGTGCCGGGCGTGCCCGATCCGGTCGGCAAGATGATGCAGGAAATGTCCCTGCGCACCGCCGTGGAGCGCCTGCAAAACAACCATCTGCCGCCGGACGTGGCCAACTACCTGCAGCACCTGGTCAAGGCGCTCAAGGGCGGTGTGCCGCGTGCGCACCTGATCCCCTATTCGCTCGACGGTGCGGTGCTGCTGGAACTGTTCCTGCACGACGGCGTCGGCACCATGCTGTCCGACACCGACCTGGAAAGCCTGCGCGAAGCCACGCTCGACGACGTCGGCGGCATCGTCCAGCTGATCGCCCCGCTGGAGCAGGATGGCACGCTGGTGCCGCGCGGACGCCACCTGATCGAGCGCGATATCTCCAACTTCTCGGTGATCGAGCACGACGGCGTGCTGTTCGGCTGCGCGGCGCTCTACGACTACCCGCGCGAGAACATGGGCGAGATGGCCTGCCTGACGGTATCGCAGGAAGCCCAGGGCACCGGCGACGGCGAGCGCCTGCTCAAGCGCATCGAGCGCCGCGCCCGCGCGCTCGGCCTGGAGAAGCTGTTCGTGCTCACCACCCGGACCGAACACTGGTTCCTGAAGCGCGGTTTCGTCCACGCCAACGTCGACGACCTGCCCGAGGACAAGCGCAAGCTCTACAACTGGCAGCGCAAGTCCATGGTGCTGATGAAAAAGCTCTGAAGCCGTAGGGGCAGGTGCCCCGCTTGGCTACAATAGCGCCAGCGCCGAAGCTCTAACGAACATACCAAGGAGTCCCCATGGCCCGCATGGTCCAATGCATCAAGCTGAACAAGGAAGCCGAAGGCCTCGACTTCCCGCCGCTGCCCGGCGAACTGGGCAAGAAGATCTGGCAAAGCGTGTCGAAGGAAGCCTGGGCTGGCTGGCTCAAGCACCAGACCATGCTGATCAACGAAAACCGCCTGAACATGGCCGATGCGCGCGCGCGCCAGTACCTGCTCAAGCAGACCGAGAAGTACTTCTTCGGCGAGGGCGCCGACCAGGCGCAGGGCTACGTGCCGCCGCAGTCCTGAACCGGACCGGCCAATGACAAAAGGGGTGCCTCAGGCACCCCTTTTTGCTTGGCAGCGGACGACTTTGCTCAGTAGTCAGTGCGCTGCACGCCGTCGCCGGTGCCCAGCAGCAACACATCCGCGCCGCGCAACGCGAACAGGCCCACCGTGACCACGCCCGGCACCTGGTTGACGGCCTGTTCCAGGCCGCGCGGATCGTCGATCTTCAGGCCGGCCACGTCCAGGATCACATTGCCGTTGTCGGTCTTGTAGATGCCGCCTTCCTTGGTCATGCGCAGACGCGGCTGGCCACCCAGGGCCTGCAGCTTGCGCGCCACCGCTGCACGTGCCATCGGAATCACCTCGACCGGCAGCGGGAAGGTGCCCATGGTCTGGACCAGCTTGCTGCCGTCGGCGATGCAGACAAAGCGCTTCGCGACCGAAGCCACGATCTTCTCGCGCGTGAGCGCCCCGCCGCCGCCCTTGATCATGGCGCCGCTGGCGTCGATCTCGTCGGCGCCGTCGACATACACCGGGATCTCGTCGACTTCGTTCAGGTCCAGCACCTTGAAGCCGTGCTGCTGCAGGCGGCGCGTGGAGGCCTCGGAGCTCGACACCGCACCGGCGAAGCGCTCCTTGAATGCCGCCACGGCGTCAATGAAGAGATTGGCAGTGGAGCCAGTGCCCACCCCGAGCACTGCCCCTTCGGGCACTTCCTGCTTCACGTAGTCGGCGGCAGCTTGCGCGACCAGCGCCTTGAGTTCATCCTGAGTCATGACAACAGCCAGATTGCGTTGGGGGAAACGCGTAGTGTAGCGGATTGCGGCGGCAGGTCACGCGGGCGACGGTACAATGGACCGGACCGGGTGCCGTACGCGCACCCCTGATGCCCGCGAACGATTTTGCAGACGCACAAGCAGACGACCAAGCGACCATGAACCAGCTCGAACAACTCAGGCAGTTCACCACGGTAGTGGCCGATACCGGCGACTTCCAGCTGATGAAGCAGTACACCCCGCAGGACGCGACCACCAATCCGTCGCTGATCCTGAAGGCCGTGCAAAAGCCCGAATACCGGCACCTGCTGGAGAAGGCGGTACAGGACCACCACGGCAACGGCGGCGTCGATGCGGTGATGGACGAAGTGCTGATCGCCTTCGGCTGCGAGATCCTGGCGATCGTGCCAGGCCGCGTCTCGACCGAAGTCGATGCGCGCCTGTCCTTCGACACCGAGGCCAGCGTGGCCAAGGCGCGCCACCTGATCCAGCTGTATGAGCAGCGCGGCATTGCGCGCGAACGCGTGCTGATCAAGATTGCCTCCACCTGGGAAGGCATCCGCGCAGCCGAGATCCTGCAGCGCGACGGCATCCGCTGCAACATGACGCTGCTGTTCTCGCTGGTGCAGGCGGTGGCGTGCGCCGAGGCCGGCGCGCAGCTGATCTCGCCCTTCGTCGGCCGCATCTTCGACTGGTACAAGAAGCAGGCCGGCGAGCAATGGGACGCGGCCGCCAATGGCGGCGACAACGACCCCGGCGTGCGCTCGGTGCGCCAGATCTACGACTACTACAAGAAGTTCGGCTACCCGACCGAGGTGATGGGCGCCAGCTTCCGCAGCACCACGCAGATCCTGTCGCTGGCCGGCTGCGACCTGCTCACCATCAGCCCCGAGCTGCTCGAGCAGCTCGCGGCCGGCCAGGGCCCGGTGGCGCACAAGCTGTCGGTGGACCAGGCCCAGGCCGCCAATATCGCCCGCATCGCGGCCGACGAGCCGGCCTTCCGCTGGCAGTTGAATGAGGATGCGATGGCGACCGAGAAGCTGGCCGAAGGCATCCGCCTGTTTGCGGCGGATGCGGTCAAGCTGGAGAAGCTGATCGGCGAGATTGCGAAGTAAGGATGGTCCGGGCGGCAACGCCCGGATCCAGGCTCAGCCGGCCGAGGGCGCCGGCTGCGGCGGCCACAGCAATGGCAGACATGCCCCCGCCGCGGCGGACAGCACGATATCCGCGGTCTGGTCCAGCGCCGACGGCTGCGGATTGACCACGATCACCGGCGCGCCATGCTCGCGCGCCAGGCCCGGCAGCCCCGCCGCCGGATAGACCAGCCCCGAGGTGCCGACCACCAGGCACAGGTCGCAGTGCTGCGCCGCATGCTCGGCGCGGTAGCGCGCCACGCGCGGCAGGTCCTCGCCGAACCACACCACGCCCGGACGCATCAGCGCGCCGCACAGGTTGCAGCGCGGCGGCATGCCGGGCAGCGCGGTCGCCTCGTTGCAGCGTCCGCACCCGTCCAGCCATTTGTTGGCGAACAGGTTGCCATGCAGTTCGATCACGCCCGCGCTGCCGGCGCGCTGGTGCAGGCCGTCCACGTTCTGCGTGACCAGCGTGAAAGGTCTCTGCGCAGCCAGCGCGACCAGCGCATGGTGCGCCGGGTTGGGATGCACGGCTGCGACCAGCTCGCGCCGATGCAGGTACCACTCCCAGACCAGCGCCGGCTGGCGGCGGTAGGCGTCCTCGCTGGCCAGCTCTTCCGGGTCGAACTGCTGCCACAGCCCGGTCATCGCGTCGCGGAAGGTCGGCACGCCGGATTCGGCGGAAATGCCGGCGCCGGTCAGCACGAAGATATTGCCGGCGGCCGCGATCAGCCGGCGTGCTTCCTCAAGCCCCGGCATGTCAAGGAGACCGTAATCAGCGGCCATGGACTTATCGCGGCAGGCGCCGCTGGCGCACGGCTTCGTACAGGCATACGCCGCTGGCGACCGAGACGTTCAGGCTTTCCACACCGCCCGCCATCGGGATGCCGACCAGCTCGTCGCAGGTCTCGCGCGTCAGGCGGCGCATGCCCTCGCCCTCGGCGCCCATCACGATCGCGGTCGGCCCCTTGAAGTCGATGTCATACAGCGATTTTTCGGTGCCGTCGGCGGTGCCGATGACCCAGATGCCGCGTTCCTGCAGCTCACGCAGGGTGCGGGCCAGGTTGGTGACGGTGATATAGGGCACGGTCTCGGCGGCGCCGCTGGCGACCTTGGCCACGGTGGCATTGAGGCCGACGCTGCGGTCCTTGGGGGCGATCACGGCATGCGCGCCGGCGCCGTCGGCCACGCGCAGGCAGGCACCCAGGTTGTGGGGGTCGGTGACGCCGTCCAGCACCAGCAGCAGCGGCGTGCCTTCGATGCCGTCGAGCAGTTCATCCAGGTTCAGCGCCAGTGCCACGTCTTCGGCACGTGCCACCACGCCCTGGTGGCGGTCGGTGCCGGCCATGCCGCGCAGGCGCTCGGCATCGACCGGATGCAGGCGCACGCCCAGGCTTTCGGCCAGGCGCACGAAGTCCTGCATGCGCCGGTCGCGGCGCGCGGATTCGATATAGACATCGGTCACGCCCTTGGCATCTTGGCGCAGGCGTGCGGTGACGGCGTGAAAGCCGATCAGGAGTTTGTTTTTAGCCATGGCGCGATTGTACTCGCCCTCTCGCCCCCGGCAGCAGGCCGGGGGCGAGAGGCGGCGGCATGGCAGCCCCCGCAAGCTTCAGCGCTTGCGCGGGGTGCGCGGGCTCTTGGCCGGCGTCTTGCCCGCGGGCTTGGCCTGGTGCGACTTGGAGGCCGGCTTGTGCGGCTTCTCCAGGTGCGCGGGCTTGGGCTTGGCCGCGCGCTTGGCCGGCTTGCCGCCGGTCTTCACGTGCGGCCTGAGCGGCGTGATCACGGCCTCGAACACCGGCTGCTCCTCGATCACGCGGTCCAGCGTCTCGTCGAACGACTCTTCCGGCTTGGACGAGCCGCCCAGCAGCGCCGCCAGCTGGCGGCCCTTCTTGCGTGCTGGCACCGCATGGGCGGCGGGCACGCGCGGCTGGGTCTCGGTGCCCCCCGCGCGGGCGCGCAGGGTTTTCGCCGACGGCTCCTGCACCAGGCGGAAGTCGATCTTGCGCGCATCCAGGTCCACGCGCGATACCTGCACGCGCACGCGGTCGGTCAGGCGGTAGCGGATGCCGGTGCGCTCGCCGCGCAGTTCGTTGCGGGCCTCGTCGTACTGGAAGTAGTCGCTGCCCAGCTCGGTCACGTGGACCAGGCCTTCCACGTACAGCTCGTCGAGCTGCACGAAGATGCCGAACGAGGTCACGGCGCTGACGGTGCCGGCGTAGTCGCTGCCCAGCTTGTCGCGCATGAAGTAGCACTTGAGCCAGGCCTCGACATCGCGCGAAGCCTCGTCCGCGCGGCGCTCATTGGCCGAGCAGTGCAGGCCAAGCTCGTCCCAGATGGCCTCGTTGCGCCTGGCGCGCGCCGCGGTCAGTTCTGCCTTCTGCTCGGCGTCCTTGGCCTGCAGCCGGCGCGCCTTGGGCGAGATCGCGGTATTCAGCTCGGTCCCGTGCGCAAACGCCGGCTGGTACTTGGTATGTGCCAGCACCGCCTTGATCGCGCGGTGCACCAGCAGGTCGGGGTAGCGGCGGATCGGGCTGGTGAAGTGCGCGTAGGCCTCGTACGACAGGCCGAAGTGGCCGATATTGTCCGGGCTGTACACCGCCTGCTGCATCGAGCGCAGCAGCATGGTCTGCAGCATCGGCGCGTCGGGACGGGACTTGATCTTGTCCATCACCTCGGCGTAGTCCGATGCCTGCGGCTTGTCGCCGCCGCCCAGCGACAGGCCGGCGGTGCGCAGGAAGTCGCGCAGGTTCTTCAGCTTCTCTTCGCTGGGGCCCGCGTGGATGCGGTACAGCGCCGGGTGCTTGAAGCGTTCGAGGAAGTCGGCCGCGCAGACGTTGGCGGTCAGCATGCACTCCTCGATCAGCCGGTGCGCATCGTTGCGCGTGCGCGGCAGGATCTGCTCGATCTTGCCCTGCGCGTTGCAGACGATATAGGTCTCGGTGGTGTCGAAGTCGATCGCGCCGCGCGCGCGCCGTGCCTTGAGCAGGACCTGGAACAACTCATACAGGTTCTGCAGGTGCGGCACCAGCTCGCCGCGCTTGTGCGCCTCGGGGCCCTTGGTGTTGGACAGCACCGACCAGACCTCGTTGTAGGTCAGGCGCGCGGTCGAATGCATCACGGCCGGGTAGAACTGGTAGCCCTTGAGCTCGCCCTTGGCGGTGATCACGGCATCGCACACCATGCACAGCCGGTCCACGTGCGGATTGAGCGAGCACAGCCCGTTGGACAGCTTCTCCGGCAGCATCGGGATCACGCGGCGCGGGAAGTAGACCGAAGTGGCCCGGTCCAGCGCATCCGCATCCAGCGGGGTGCCGGGGCGCACATAGTGCGACACGTCGGCGATCGCCACGATCAGGCGCCAGCCCTTGGCGCGGCCGATCTTGACCGGCTCGCAATAGACCGCATCGTCGAAGTCGCGTGCGTCTTCGCCGTCGATGGTCACCAGCGGGATGTCGCGCAGGTCGATGCGGTGGTCCAGGTCGGCCTGGCGCACCTCGTCGGGCAGCGCGGAGGCTTCCTGGGCAGCGGCCGGCGAGAACGCATGTGGCACGCCGTACTTGCGCACGGCGATCTCGATCTCCATGCCGGGATCGTCGATTTCGCCCAGCACCTCCACCACGCGGCCCACCGGCTGCACGTAGCGGTCGGGGAATTCGATCAGCTCGACGCTGACCACCTGCCCCACCCGTGCCTTGCCCTGCGCCTTGGGCGGGATCAGGATGTCCTGGCTGATGCGCTTGTCTTCAGGCGCCACCACCAGCACGCCGCCTTCACTGAGCAGACGGCCGATGACAAAACGGTTGGCGCGCTCGATGATCTCGACGATCTGCCCTTCAGGGCGCCCGCGCCGGTCGTAGCCCACCACGCGCACCTGCGCGCGGTCGTTGTGCATGGCCTTCTGCAGCTCGCGCTCGGGCAGGAAGATGTCGTCTTCGCCGTCGTCGCGGATCAGGAAGCCGAAGCCGTCGCGGTGACCTTGCACCCGGCCGGTGACGAAGTTCGGCTGATGGGCAAGCTCATAGCGGCCCTTGCGGTTCAGCTCGATCTGGCCGTCGCGCTCCATGGCCGCCAGGCGCTTCTGGAAACCGTCATGCTCTTTGCGCGTGACGGAGAGGGCCTTGGCAATATCGCCGGCCGACTGGGGGGATCCCGACGTTCTCAGCACGCCCAGGATTTCTTCCCGGCTGGGGATCGGATAGTTGTTCTGATTCAATTTTTTCTGGAAACTATTTGACAAAATTCTCGCGCTCTCTATAATGAGCGCTTCGGTTGTTTCGACACCTGCCCAGGTGGCGGAATTGGTAGACGCACTAGGTTCAGGTCCTAGCGGTGGCAACACTGTGGAGGTTCGAGTCCTCTCCTGGGCACCAAGTTACCGGAAAAACCCGCAGCGCTTTCGAGCCCTGCGGGTTTTTTGTTTTTGACGCCTGTTTCGCGCATCAGATCCGGCAACTTGCACTCCTTGCTTGGCGGCCATGCCGCGATGTCATACCTGCGAGCGTACGGGTTTTTTCCCGTCCGTGAAACCGCGCACCGTACCCCGCGCGACAGCCGAACCACAACGGTACGGCAATGTCGAGGAGTGTAACAGCTTCAGTGGCGATTCCGGCATTCCACCGGCCATTGGCTGCCACATCGGCGTATTACCTCCTTCCCTCCCGGTACTCCGCCCTCCTTGCGCTCCTGTCCGTGCTTGACATGCCCGACCATGTGTAACTATCATGGTTTCACATTGCACCTGACATCCCGAGCACAAGCGTTGAGCACAAGCAGCCGGTTCGCCGTGGCAGTCCACATCCTTACCCTGCTCGCCAGTTCGGCCGAGCCGGTGCCCTCGTCGCTGATCGCCGCCAGCGTGGGCACCAACCCGGCGCTGATCCGGCGGCTGGTCGGTCAACTGGCTGAAGCCGGGCTGGTGGCGACCACCATGGGCAGCACCGGCGGCGCCACGCTGGCGCGCCCGGCTGCGTCAATCACGCTGCTCGACGTGTTCCGCGTGGTGGAAACCACCGCGCTGATCACGCTGCACCAGAGCGCGCCCAACCCGGCCTGCCCGGTCGGGCGCGAGATCACCGGTGCGCTGCGCAAGGTCGCGGACCGTGCGCAGGCGGCCATGGACGATACCCTTGCCGGCGCCACCATCGCCAGCATGCTCGCCGATGTCGAAGGCAACAGCCAGCGCCGCAAGCGCTGAATTTTTTTGCCCCGATATGTAACCACAATGGTTTCATATCAACCTGACCGAAAGAAGGAGTGACCATGAAGATCGCAATCATCGGCGCCACCGGCCGTGTTGGCACGCGCCTGACCGACGAAGCCCTGCGCCGCGGCCACCAGGTGACCGCCATTGCGCGCCAGGCCAGCAAACTGCCCGCACGCGACGGCGTGACCACCGCGGACGTGGACGGCGCCGACGGCGCCGCACTGGCTGCCGCCCTGGCCGGCAACGACGTGGTCATCAGCAGCGCGCGCTTTGCGCAGCTGAACGCGCAGCAGGTGACCTCGGCCGTGCGCCAGGCCGGCGTGCCGCGCCTGCTGGTGGTGGGTGGCGCCGGCAGCCTCCATGTCGCGCCGGGGGTGCAATTGGTCGACACCCCGAACTTCCCCGATGCCTACAAGCCCGAAGCCCTCGCAGGCCGCGACTTCCTCAACGCGCTGCGCGGCGAACAACAGATCGACTGGACCTTCCTGTCGCCGTCGGCACTGTTCGAGCCGGGCGAGCGTACCGGAAAGTTCCGCGTTGGCGAGGAAAACCTGCTGAGCGACGCAGCAGGCAAGAGCTGGATCTCGATGGAAGACTATGCCATCGCGATGCTCGATGAGATCGAAAAGCCGGCGCATTCGCGCCAGCGTTTCACGGTCGGCTATTAAGCCGGCCGCCGGGGGCCGCCCGTAGCGGCAGGCCCCGGCACAAGCGCATCAGGCCTGCGCGCCGTCGTCCTGGCTGGCGCGCTTGCCGCGCTTGAGCCAGGCGGCCAGGTTGTGCGGGCGCAGCGTGTCGTACTCTTCGAACGGCTGGTGGATCCACGGGTTCGACGGCAGGAAGGTCACGTGGTAGTCCGGCTCGACCTTCGAGCACGCCTTGTACCACAGCACGGCCGAACGCACCTCGGTCACGGCCGGATAGCGTTCCTTCAGGTGGCGGCCCACACGTTCCAGCGTGATGCCCGAATCCACCAGGTCGTCGACCAGCAGCACCCTGCCCGTCAGTTCGCCGCGGGTCATGGTGATGTACTGAGCGATGTCCAGGTTGCCCTGCTGCGTGCCCGCGGCCTCGCGGTAGCTGCTGGTGGCCAGGATGGCCAGCGGCACGTCGAAGATGCGCGACATCTGGTCGCCCACGCGCAGCCCGCCGCGCGCCAGGCACAGGATCTTGTCGAACTTCCAGCCCGACTCATGCACGTTCAGCGACAGGCGTGCGATCAGGCGATGGTATTCGTCCCAGGAGACCCACAGGTTCTCGTCATCGTTCGTTGGCAGGTTCATCGTTTTACTCTTTGTATCGTCGGGTCGGTTGACCGATATGGCTCGGCCCGCTTGCGCGGGCCGATTTATTTCTGGCGGGCCGCAGCGCTCGTGGCGCCGCAGCCTGGTGGTGGGCTGCTGCCGGGTCAGGCCTTGTACGGATGACGCAGCAGGATGGTCTCGTCGCGGTCCGGGCCGGTCGAGATCATGTCGATCGGAATGCCGACCACTTCTTCCACGCGCTTCAGGTAGACGCGGGCCTGCTCGGGCAGCGCGTCCCACGTCTTCACGCCGAAGGTCGACTCGTTCCAGCCGGGGAATTCCTCGTAGACCGGCACGCAGCGAGCCACGGCATCAGAGCCGCGCGGCAGGATGTCGACGGTCTTGCCGTCGAGCTCGTAGCCCACGCACAGCTTGATGGTTTCCAGGCCATCGAGCACGTCCAGCTTGGTCATGCACAGGCCCGACACGCCGTTGATCTGCACCGAGCGCTTGAGCGCGGCGGCATCCAGCCAGCCGGTGCGGCGCGGACGGCCGGTGACCGAACCGAATTCCTTGCCGACGTTGGCCAGGCGCACGCCGACCGGGTCCTGGCGCGACGGGTTGTCGTTGTCGTACAGCTCGCTCGGGAACGGGCCCGCGCCCACGCGCGTGCAGTAGGCCTTGGTGATGCCCAGGATGTAGTTCAGGCGGCCCGGGCCGACGCCGGCGCCCGCCGCGGCAGCACCGGCCACGCAGTTGCTCGAGGTCACGAACGGATAGGTGCCGTGGTCCACGTCCAGCAGCGTGCCTTGCGCGCCTTCGAACATCAGGTTGCCGCCGGCGGCATTGACCGCGTACAGCTCGGCCGACACGTCGGCCACCATCGGCGCCAGGCGCGGCGCGTAGGCCAGCGCTTCGTCCAGGGTCTGCTGGAAGTCCACGGCTTCGGCGCCCAGGTACTGGGTCAGCATGAAGTTGTGGTAGTCCAGGTTCTCGCGCAGGCGCTCGGCGAACTGCTGCGGATCGAACAGGTCCTGCACGCGCAGCGCGCGGCGGGCCACCTTGTCTTCATAGGCCGGGCCAATGCCACGGCCGGTGGTGCCGATCTTGGCGGCGCCACGGCGCGCTTCGCGCGCCTTGTCGATGGCAACGTGGTACGGCAGGATCAGCGTGGCAGCCTCGGAAATGCGCAGGCGGCTCTGCACCTGCAGGCCTGCGCCTTCGAGCTCTTCGATTTCACGGAACAAAGCTTCGGGCGACAGCACCACACCGTTGCCGATGTAGCAGACCGTGCCGTCGCGCATGATCCCGGACGGGATCAGGCGGAGAATGGTCTTCTTGCCACCGATGATCAGCGTGTGGCCAGCGTTGTGGCCACCCTGGAACCGCACCACACCCTGTGCCTGGTCGGTAAGCCAATCGACGATTTTTCCTTTGCCTTCGTCACCCCATTGGGTGCCGATCACGACGACATTGCGTCCCTGGCCTACTGCGGATGCGGACATATTGCTTTGGTCAATAGGTTAAAAACGTATTCTACTCTTGTTGCCGGGCGATTCTCGATTTTTGGGCACGCCCGGCGCCCAAGCGTCAGCGCGGCACCACGGCCCAGCCGGCATCCTGGCGCACCAGCTGCCGGTCGCAGTTGAATTCATCGAGCTCGTGGGTATGGCCGGGCAGCGACTGGATCACGATCTCGCCGGCCGCGCGCAGCGCGGAAATCGCGGCCCGGAGTGCCGGATCCGCATCCCAGGGCGCAAAAATCGCCTGGGCGCGCACTTCCACGGGCGACAGCGCCGCCACTTCTCGCAGATCCAGCGAGAAACCCGTGGCCGGGCGCGCACGGCCGAAGGCCTCGCCCACCTTGTCGTAACGGCCGCCGCGCGCCACGTAATTGGGCAGGCCAGCAACATAGGCCGCGAACATCACGCCACTGTGATAGTGGTAACCGCGCAAATCCGACAGGTCGATATTCACGCTGGCTCCGCGCACCTGCACCGCCAGTGCCGCCAGTTCGTCCAGCGCGCGGCCGATGGCCGGGCTGGCCGGCAGCGTCGCGCGCGCGCGATCGATCACGTCCACGCCGCCGTACAGCGTCGGCAGCGCCAGCAGCGCATCGCGCTCGGTCTGCGGCATACCCACGGTCAGTTCGCGCAGGGCCGGCACATCCTTGGTTTCCAGCGCGGCAAAGAGCGCGTCCTCGATCTTGCGGATCGACGGCAGGCCCGCCAGCAGCGCTTCCAGGATGCCGGCATGGCACATGTCGATGCGGACATCGGACAACCCCGCCGCCTGCAGCGCGGCCAGCATCAGGTCCTGGATCTCGATGTCGGCTTCCAGGCCGGCATGGCCATAGATCTCGGCGCCGATCTGGATCGGCTCGCGCGTGGCGTGGAAGCCCGCCGGGCGCGCATGCAGCACGTTGCCCGCGTAGCACAGGCGGGTCACGCCCGGGCGGTTCAGCAGGTGCGCGTCGATGCGCGCCACCTGCGGCGTGATATCTGCACGCAGGCCCATGGTGCGGCCCGACAGCTGGTCCACCAGCTTGAGCGTGCGCAGGTCCAGGTCATGGCCGGTGCCGGTCAGCAGCGACTCCAGGTATTCCAGCATCGGCGGCATCACCAGCTCATAGCCGTAGGTGCGGAACAGGTCCAGCATGCGGCGGCGCAGTTCTTCGATCTTGCGCGCTTCCGACGGCAGCACGTCGGCAATGTTTTCTGGCAGCAGCCAATGGTTGGACATAGTGAATCTCTTCTCAGTCAATCTCTTCTCAGTCATTCGGACCACCTCGCGAGGCAATGCCCCAAGGCACCGGTCCTTGACCAGAAACGTCATCGCAGGCGCCACGCGCCCGCGCCATCACCCGGCGAGGATGGCTCCAGCCGGACAAAACCCCGGCAAGCCGGGGTTTCGTCAATTCGCCACACGGACAAGCGACGGTGCTAGCGCTTGCCTCCGGATCCGCCCGAGGCCGCCGCGGCGGCACCACCGCTGGAGCGCATGTAGCGGAAGAACTCGGAGTTGGGCTCAAGCACCAGCACGTCGCGCTTGTCGCGGAAGGTGTTGCGGTAAGCCTCCATGCTGCGCCAGAACTGCGCGAACTGCGGATCGCGGCCAAACGCGTCGGCATAGATCTGCGAGGCCTTGGCATCGCCCTGGCCCTTGATCACCTGGGCGTCGCGGTAGGCCTCGGCCAGCACCACTTCGCGCTGGCGGTCGGCATCGGCGCGGATCTTCTCGCCCTCGGCGGCGCCAGTTGAGCGCAGTTCGTTGGCCACGCGCTTGCGCTCGGCCTCCATGCGGCGGTACACCGATTCGCTGATCGCGGGCAGCAGGTCAACGCGCTTGAGGCGCACGTCCAGGATCTCGACGCCGACCGACTTGGCATATTCAGCCATGCCGTTGCGGATGGCCTGCATCACCTGCTCGCGCTCGCCGGCGACCACGTCGGCCACGGTGCGCTTGCCGAACTCCTCGCGCGCCACCGAGTCGATGCGCTGGGTCATGCGGTCCTGCGCGCCGCGCAGGTTGCCGCCGAAGGCCACGAAGAACTTGCGCGGATCGGTGATGCGCCATTTGACGAACCAGTCCACCACCATGCTCTTCTTCTCGGCGGTCAGGAAACGCTCGTTGGCGGCGACGTCGATGGTCTGCAGGCGGCGGTCCATGAACACCACGTTCTGGAACGGCGGCGGCAGCTTGAAGTGCAGGCCGGGCTCGCGCACCACCTGCTTGATCTGGCCGAAGGCGAACACCACGGCGTACTGGCGCTGGTCGACCACGAACAGCATGGACGAAACCACGGCCAGCAGGATGAAAAAGCCAATCGCGAAGGAAATCAGTCGGTTCATGACGGTCTCCTCAGCGCGAGTCGCGGTCGCGGTTGCGCAGCGCTTCGCGCGAGCGGGCGTCCGTCGATGCATCCGGCGCGGACGCCGGCGGGCTGGCCGCACCCGGTTGGCCCGGCTGCGGCGCAGCGCGGCCGTCGGCCTGTGCCATCAGCTTGTCCAGCGGCAGGTAGAGAAGATTGTTGCCCTGGCGCGCGTCCACCAGCACCTTGGTCGAATTGGTGTAGATCTGCTGCATGGTTTCCAGATAGATGCGGTCGCGCGTCACCTGCGGCGCCTTGGCGTATTCGGTCTGCACCGAACGGAAGCGCGAGGCATCGCCCTCGGCCTGCGCCACCACGCGGGAGCGGTAGGCTTCGGACTCTTCCTTCAGGCGCGCCGCGGTACCCTTGGCGCGCGGGAGGATGTCATTGGCATAGGCCTGGCCTTCGCTGATCGCGCGCTCGCGGTCCTGGCTGGCCTTGTTGACGTCGTCGAACGCGGCCTGCACCTGCTCGGGCGGCTGCACGCTCTGCACGTTCACGGACAGCACGCGGATGCCGGTCTTGTACGCCGTCAGGATGGCCTGGATCGACTTGGCCAGTTGCTGCGCGATCTGTTCGCGGCTCTCGTACAGCACCGCGTCCATCTTGTTGCGGCCGACGATCTCGCGCACCGAGGTCTCGGCGGCCTGCGTCACCAGCTCTTCATCGCCACCGCGGTCGGTCTTGTTGAAGAACAGGAATTCGCCGGCGTCCTGGATCACGTACTGCACGGTAAAGCGCACGTCGATGATGTTCTCGTCCTGCGTCAGCATCGACGAGTCCTTCAGGTTGCTGTCCTTGATCGAGGTGGAGCGCCCCACCTCGACCGAACGCACCGCCGACAGGTTGACGATCTCGGCCGACTGGACCGGCCAGGGCATGCGCCAGTTGATGCCGGGGCCGGTGGAGTACTTGAACTTGCCGAACTGCAGGATCACCGCGGTCTGGCCTTCCTGAACCATGAAGAAGCCGCTGGCCAGCCAGATGCCGACCACGGCCGCGACGATCACGCCAGCGCCCACCCCCGAGCCCTTGCCCGGCGTGCGCGGACCGCCAAAGCCCTGGTTGTTGCCGCCGCCGTTGTCCTTGCGGCCGAGCAGGCCGTTCAGGCGGCGGTTGAAGTCGCGCCACAGTTCGTCCAGGTCGGGCGGGCCGCCGTCCTGCTGCGGGCGCTGGTTCTGCTGGCGGTTGTCGTCGCGACCGTCCTTCTTGTCGTCGTCGTCCTGACCGTTGCGACCCCAGCGCGGATCGTTCAGCGAGAAGATGGCGCGCAGGCGCTGCCAGCCCGCGCGCAGCGCGAAGCGGCCGCCTGGTGTCAGGCTCGAATCAGCATTCCGGGGAAACTGGGGCATGAAGTGCACGGGTCCGGGGAAGTTTGTAACAGGGGGATTCTAGCAGTCATCCGAGCCACTTTTGGCCAATTCGCGCAATCCCGGCAGCAATCGCACCGGGATTGGGCAGAACGGCCGGAGCACTGGCGGCGAACTGACGGCAACTTGACAGGCTACAGCCTGTCCGAATCCCCCGCATCAGCGTCGTCGCTGCCGTCAGCCACGCCGCCCTCATCTGCACTGCCATCATCGCCGGCATCGGCGTACTGGGGCACGTCGGCCAGGCGCGGGTCATAGGGTTGCGGCTCGGGCGGGCGGCTGGCCAGCCATTGCGCCACCTCGACCACGGCCTCGCGCAGCGCATCCAGGCCCATGCCCTCGCGCGCGCTCAGGAACACGCGGGTGGGGATGCCGTCCTCGTCGCGCTCCAGGCGCGGGCCCTGCTCCAGCAGCTCGGGCGCGGCATCGATCTTGTTCATCACCACGATCTGCGGGATGTCCAGCGCGTTGATTTCCGCCAGCACGCGGTTGACCTGCTCGATCTGCTCGTGGCGCACCGGGCTCGATGCATCCACCACATGCAGCAGCAGGTCGGCATGCACGGTCTCGTCCAGCGTGGCGCGGAATGCCGCCACCAGTTGCGTGGGCAGGTCGCGGATAAAGCCGACCGTGTCGGACAGCACCACGTTGCCCAGCCCGTCCAGGAACAGGCGGCGCGAGGTGGTGTCGAGCGTGGCGAACAGCTGGTCGGCCGCATAGGCGCCAGCCTTGGTCAGCGCATTGAACAGCGTCGACTTGCCCGCGTTGGTATAGCCCACCAGCGAAATGCTGAGCGTGTCATTGCGCGCGCGCGCGCGCCGCTGCGTGCTGTGCTGGCGCTGCAGCCGCGACAGATCGGACTTGAGCCGCTTGGCGCGCTCGTCCAGCATGCGCCGGTCCAGCTCGAGCTGGCGCTCGCCGGGGCCGCCGCGCATGCCGATGCCGCCCTTCTGCCGCTCCAGGTGGCTCCACGCGCGGACCAGCCGCGACGCGCGGTACTGGACCTGCGCCAGCTCCACCTGCACCTTGCCCACGTGGCTCTGCGCGCGCTGCCCGAAGATGTCCAGGATCAGGCCGGTGCGGTCGATCACGTGGCGGTTCAGGAAGCGCTCCAGGTTGCGCTGCTGTGCCGGGCTCAGGGCGTGGTTGAACACCACCACGTCGGCATCCAGCGCGTCGGCGGCCTCCTTCAGCTCCTCGGCCTTGCCCGAGCCGATGAACAGCGCCGGATCCGGCCGCGAGCGGCGGCCCGTCAACGTATGCACCGGCACAGAGCCAGCGGTAGAGGTCAGCAGCGCCAGTTCGCTGAGGCTTTCCTGGAAATCATGCTTGCCGAAGTCGACGCCGACCAGAATGGCGCGCGAAGGGGCGGTATTTGAAGTGGCTCTGGGGTCCAAGGGCGGGCGCGAAAGCGCAGGGAAAAACGGGTTCAGGGGGAAGGCGGGCGGATGTCGGACACTGTCCCGGCCCCTGCCGGGACAGGCCGCCGCATGATGCGGAACGTGGCGGCAGCGGTGGCGGCATTGGCAACCGCCAGGCCGCGCGGCACCGGGCGCAATGGCGCACCGGCGCCGGGCATCGGTGCGGCGCCGCGGGGCGCCCGCACGATGCCCGCAAGGAGATCAGGCCTCGGCGGCGTCATCCACGCGGAAATTGACCGCGCGCGCAGGAACGACAGTGGAAATCGCATGCTTGTAGACCATCTGCGTCACGGTGTTGCGCAGCAGGACGACATACTGGTCGAACGATTCGATATTGCCTTGCAGCTTGATGCCATTGACGAGGTAGATGGAAACCGGCACGTGCTCTTTGCGCAGCGCGTTCAGGAACGGGTCTTGTAGCAGTTGCCCTTTGTTGCTCATGGCACACTCCAAATTTATAGGTTTAGTGGTGAATGATGGGGATGGAAATCCCCGGTTCAAGTCAGGCGGCGCAAAAACGCGCCAGAAAAAAGATCAAAAACGGTACCAAGTCGGCGTCAATGCACAGGGAACCCCTGCTACCGCAAATTTAGCCGCAGTTCCAAACGAACGCAAACGAAAACTTGCCCCGCCAGGAATCCGATTCCGGACTCAATCCTTCGAGTCCGCGTACGGATTTTTGTTCGTACGAAATTCGATGCGAAGAGGGGTGCCCTTTAGCTTGAATGCCGTACGGAAACGATTTTCCAGGTAGCGCCGGTAGGTTTCCGCAACGCCCGAGAGCGCATTGCCGTGGATCACGATAATGGGCGGATTCGAGCCGCCCTGGTGCGCGTAGCGCAGCTTGGGCCGCGACGCGCCGACCCGCTTGGGCTGCTGGAATTCCACCGCTTCCTGCAGCACACGCGTGAGCTGCGGCGTCGGCAGCTTGACCATGGCCGCGGCGAACGCGTCATCGACCGAACGCATCAGCGCGCCAATGCCGGTACGCTCGCGTGCCGAGACAAAATGGAAATTCGCGAAGCTAAGGAATTGCAGCTTGCGTTCCAGGTCATGCTTGATGCGGTCGCGGGTATGGCCGTCCAGCCCATCCCATTTATTGACGCCCACCACCAGTGCGCGGCCCGATTCCACGATAAAGCCGGCGATATGCGCGTCCTGGTCGGAAATATCCTGTTGCGCATCGAGCAGCAGGATCACCACATTGGCATCGGCGATCGACTGCAGCGTCTTGACCACCGAGAACTTCTCGATCGCCTCGAACACCTTGCCGCGCCGGCGCAAGCCTGCCGTGTCGATCAGCGTGTAGGGCTTGCCGCCGCGCTCGAACTCCACGTAGATGGCATCCCGGGTGGTGCCGGGCATGTCGAACGCGATCACGCGCTCTTCGCCGATCAGCGTGTTGACCAGCGTGGATTTCCCCACATTGGGGCGCCCGACGATGGCGATCTTGACGCCCTTGCCTTCGTCCGGAATCTCTTCGCCCAGCTCGGGGCGCTCCTGGACCGCGAGTTCGATGGCTTCGTCGACCAGTTCGCTCACGCCGTCGCCGTGGGCAGCGGAGATCGCGTACGGATCGCCCATGCCCAGCTCATAGAAGTCGGCCGCCACCGAGGTGTACTTCATGCCCTCGGCCTTGTTGACCGCCAGCATGATGCGCCGTCCGGTCTTGCGCAGGTAGTCGGCGATGGCGCGGTCCTGCGGCGCCAGGCCCAGGCGGCCGTCGACGATGAAGATCACCACGTCAGCCTCGACCACGGCCTGCTTGGTCTGCTTGGCCATCTCGGCGACGATGCCTTCCTTGACCACCGGCTCGAAGCCGCCAGTATCGATGGCGATGAACGGACGTTCGCCGATGCGCCCTTCCCCGTAATGGCGGTCGCGCGTCAGGCCCGGCAGGTCGGCGACAAGGGCGTCGCGCGATCGGGTCATGCGGTTAAATAGCGTCGACTTGCCCACATTGGGGCGGCCGACAAGTGCGATAACTGGTTTCATGCAATAAACGGAAACGGGGGCCGGCACGCCGCCCCCCGGTAACTCCGGAGTCAATGGATCCGACGGCACGCCGCGCCACCTAGGGCGCGGTCTGCCGCTTGTCCTGTCGGGCGCGGCGCCGGGTCAACGGACCCGCTGCAATTGCCGCGCTAAGGATCATGCTACCGGATTCGGCGCTGGCCGTACCGACAGGTGTACGGCAGCGCGCATTGGATTCCTGTCAGCCAGGCTGGAAACCGTAGACGTCGCCGTCGCGGGTCTGGATTACCAGGGTCTGCCCCGCCACCACGGGCGCGGCGGTGATGGCACTGCCATCGGTCTTCATGCGTGCGATGACCTGGCCGTCTTCGCGCGACAGGAAGTGTACATAACCTTCAAAGTCGCCCATTACCACCGAGCGGCCCAGGGCCAGCGGCGCGCCCAGGCGGCGATTGCGCAGGTCGTTGTTCTTCCAGCGCTCGTTGCCGTTCTGGCGGTCGAACGCATGCACGACCGACTGCTCGTCGCTGGCGTAAATTGCATTGTCATCCTGCGCCGGGCCGCTCGGCGACGAGAAATCCTTGCCCCACTGCGGCTGCCCGCTGGCCAGTTCCAGGCAGGCCACCCGGCCCTGGAAGGTGGTGGCGCAGACCTGGCGCCCGCTCACCATCGGCAGGCCGGTGACGTCGTTCAGGCGCTCGATCTCCGACACGCCCTTCGGGTACGAGACCGCACTCTCCCAGCGCAGCACGCCGTTGCCCGGCGTCAGCACGCCCAGCTTGCCGCCGGGGAAGCCCATCACGATGCCGTCGCCGGCAAACACCATCCCCATCGCCGCGCGCAGGTTCAGCGGCGTCTGCGAACGCTGGTAGATCCAGCGGCGCTCGCCGGTCTCGGCGTCCAGGCCGAATACGCGCGTGTCGGTGGTGCGCACCACCACCAGGCCATTGCCGACCAGCGGCGCCGACAGCACCTCGCCGTTGACCTGCTTCTTCCAGATCTGCTTGCCGCTGGCGTCAAAGGCATAGATGGCGCCCTTCTCGCCGGCGACCGCCGTCACCGAGCCATCACTGCCCGGACCCGAGGTCAGGTCCAGGTCGGCCTTGGACTTCCACAGCACGCGCCCGCTGGCGCCTTCCAGCGCCATCACGTTGCCGTTATTGGACGACACGTAGACGTTGTTGCCCGCCGCGGCCGGCTGCATCGAATAGGGGCCGCTCTTGCCCACGTCGGCCTTCCAGGCCTGGCGCACCGACAGCGTGCCCGAGACCGGCTTGAGCTCGGCGGGCGGGTGCTTGTTTTCCTTGCTGAACAGCGAGCAGCCGCCCAGTGTGGCCAGGCAGGCAACCGCCACCAGCGCACGGGTCATGGCGCGGGCGGGCTGGCGATGTACGGCACGGGAAAGCACTGACGTCATAGGGTTACGGTCCTGTTTATACGATCCGCTGGATATGCGGTGTTTGCATGCGTTCGGGCGCGGCCGGATCAGGCCGTGCCCAGCGCATCAAGCTTGAACTGGATGATCTGGCGCATCGCCGGCTCTTCCTGGCCCAGCTTGTCCAGCGCCTTGCGATAGGCCGTGCGCGCATCGTCGCGCTTGTCCTGCGCGGCGAGCAGGTCGCCGCGGCGGTCGGCATACAGCGCCACGAACGCTGCCGGCGGTTCATCCTTGAGCAGCGCCAGGCCCTTGTCGTAGGCCTTCTCGTCGAGCAGCACGCCGGCCAGGCGCACGCGCGCCAGGTGCGAATACTCCTGGTCGCCATGGTCGATGGCCCATTGCAGCTGGCTCTTGGCCGCGGCGAGGTCGCCCGCATCGTACAGCACGCGGCCCGCGACCAGCGCGCTCATCTGGCCATAGGCGGTGCGGCCGTACTTGTCTTCCAGGTCGGTCGCGGCGCGCTTGATGCGCTCGATGTCGCGCGCCTCGGCGGCCTTGAGCACCTGCTCGTACAGCACCGCGGCCTCGCCGGCCTGCTTGCGTTCCCAGTACTTCCAGCCGTTCCAGCCGGCGAACGCCAGCAGCGCGACGATCAGCACCCAGGTCAGCGCATTGCCGTACTGGCGCCACCAGGCCTTCAGATTCTCAAGCTGTTCCTGTTCTTCTAGATCGTAAGCCATGTCGAGGCAATCACCTGCGTTGGGTTAGGTACTCGTGTACTGGGTTTTCCGGGTGGCCGGTGCGCGATTTATTCGCTGGCGCCGACCATGGCGTCGATCAGGTAATCGACCAGTCCCTCGGCCGGCACGGTGGCCTGTTGTCCACCGCCTTCGGCCTGCTCGCGCTGGCGAAGTTCCTTGACCTGGACCACGCCGGCAGCCACTTCGTCGTCGCCAATGATAACGGCATAGGCCGCGCCGCTTGTGTCGGCGCGCTTCATCTGCGACTTGAAGCTGCCGCCCTTGCCGTCGGGGCTGGCGTGCAGCACCACGTCCAGGCCTGCGTCGCGCAGCCGTTCCGCGGCGATCATCGCCTGCTGCGCGGCGGCTTCGCCCTGGTGCACCAGGTAGACGTCGCAGCCCGCCGCGTCGGGCACCACGCCCTCTTCGCGGATCAGCTCGATGATGCGCTCGATGCCCATGGCCCAGCCGCAGGCCGGCGCCGGCTTGCCGCCCATCTGCGCGATCAGCGGGTCATAGCGCCCGCCGCCGGCGATGGTGCCCTGCGCACCCAGCTTGTCGGTGATCCACTCGAACACCGTCAGGTTGTAGTAGTCCAGGCCACGCACCAGGCGCGGATTGATCTTGAACGGGATGTTGTTGGCCTTGAGCAGGCGCTGCACGCCCTCGAAGTGCGCCAGCGACTCCTCGCCCAGGAAATCGATCAGCTTGGGCGCGTTCGCCGCCATCTCCTGCAGCGCCGGGTTCTTGGTGTCCAGCACGCGCAGCGGATTGGTGTACAGGCGGCGCTTGCTGTCGTCGTCCAGGATGTCCTGGAAGCCTTCCAGGTACTTGATCAGCTGTTCGCGGTGCGCGGCGCGTTCATGGGCCTGCCCCAGCGAATTGAGCTCCAGGCGCACGCCAACCAGGCCCAGGTCGTCCCACAGGCGCTGGCACATCAGGATGATTTCGGCATCCACGTCCGGGCCGGCAAAGCCCAGCGCCTCGGCGCCGAGCTGGTGGAACTGGCGGTAGCGGCCGCGCTGCGGACGCTCGTGGCGGAACATCGGGCCGGTGTACCACAGGCGCTTGGGGCCGTCGTACAGCAGATTGTGCTCGATGGTGGCGCGCACGGCCGCGGCGGTGCCTTCGGGGCGCAGCGTCAGCTGCTCGCCGTTGAGCGAATCGGTGAAGGAGTACATCTCCTTCTCGACGATGTCAGTGACCTCGCCGATGCCGCGCACGAACAGCTGCGTATGCTCGACGATCGGCGTGCGGATCTGCTGGTAGCCGTAGGCACGCAGCATGGCGCGTGCGGCATTCTCGAAATGCTCCCACAGCGGCGCGTCCGCCGGCAGCATGTCGTTCATGCCCTTCACGCCCTGCAGGGCCTTGGCGGGGCGCACCTTCGGTTCGGTCTTGGCACCGCCTGCGGCGGCAACGTTCTCGGATTGCGTCATTCTGTTCTTGTCAGGCTGCTGGCACCCGGCCGGTCCGGCTCAGGCTGCCACTTCTTTGTCGGCCCGCGCAGCGCCCGGGCCGTAATGTGTGCGAACGTATTCATCTACGATCGCCTGGAATTCTTCTGCAATGCGCTCGCCGCGCAGCGTCTTCACCTTGACGCCGTCGACGAACACCGGCGCCGCCGGCGATTCACCCGAGCCCGGCAGCGAGATGCCGATGTTGGCGTGCTTGCTCTCGCCCGGGCCATTGACGATGCAGCCCATCACGGCCACATCCATTTCCTCGACGCCCGGGTAGGCGGTCTTCCATTGCGGCATCTGCTCGCGCAGATAGGCCTGGATGCTTGCCGCCAGCTCCTGGAAAACGGTGCTGGTGGTGCGGCCACAGCCCGGGCACGCAATCACCATCGGGGTGAAGTTGCGCATGCCCATGGTCTGCAGGATCTCCTGCCCCACGTACACCTCTTTCTCGCGCGGCGCGCCGGGTTCAGGCGTCAGCGAGATGCGGATGGTGTCGCCGATGCCTTCCTGCAGCAGCACCGACAGCGCCGCGGTCGACGCCACGATGCCCTTGCTGCCCATCCCGGCCTCGGTCAGCCCGAGGTGCAGCGCGTAGTCGCAGCGGCGTGCCAGCTCGCGGTACACCGCGACCAGTTCCTGCACCTGCGACACCTTGCACGACAGGATGATCTGGTCGCCCGGCAGGCCGATTTCCTCGGCCTTCTTGGCCGAGTCGATGGCCGAGGTGATCAGCGCCTCGATCATCACGCTCTGCGCCGGCCACGGCTCGGCGCGCCCGGCGTTCTCGTCCATGATCCGTGCCAGCAGGTCCTGGTCCAGGCTGCCCCAGTTCACGCCGATGCGCACCGGCTTGTGGTAGCGGCACGCCATCTCGATCATCTGCGCGAACTGCGTGTCGCGCTTGGCGCCCTGGCCGACATTGCCGGGGTTGATCCGGTACTTGGACAGCGCCTCGGCACAGGCCGGATAGTCCTGCAGCAGCTTGTGGCCGTTGTAGTGGAAGTCGCCCACCAGCGGCACGTCCACGCCCATGCGGTCGAGCTGCTCGCGGATCGACGGCACCGCGGCGGCGGCCTCGGGCGTGTTCACCGTGATGCGCACGATCTCCGAGCCCGCACGCGCCAGTTCCTTGACCTGGATGGCCGTGCCGATGGCGTCGACCGTATCCGTGTTGGTCATCGACTGCACGCGCACCGGCGCACCGCCGCCAATGGTCACCACATTGTCGCCCCACGCAACGCGCGCCTGGCGCGTCTGGCGGCGCGGCAGCGGACCGGGCAGGACCGGGAGACAGAGCTGTTGGTTCATAGCGTTACCACCTTGCAAAGACGCACCTCGCGCCCGCGTCAGGGCAGCGTCAGGCGCGCCACGTTGTTGCGGTTGGCTGCCTTCAGGTCGACCGGCGTGCCATTGCGCGTCAGCGACTCGACGCCCTTGACGTTGCCGATCACCACCTTGTATGGGGCCGTGCCGCCACCGGCCACGGTCTGGCCAGCCTTGGCGGTACCGCCCATGACGATCTTGCCGCTATTGTCCCGGATCTCATACCAGGTATCGGCGGCAAAACGGATCTGCAGTTCGCCCTCTCCTGCTGGCGCAGCCGGTGCCGCGGCAGCTGCAGGCGCGGAAGCGGCTGCGGGCGCCAGCGCGGCCACGGGGGCCGCGGCGGCACTGGCCGGAGCGGTTTCGGCAGACGGCGCCGGCGAATCGCTGGCGGCCATGACCGGCGGCAGCACCGCCGTCACGGTGCCGGCTTCCGTGCTCTGGATCACGGCAGGCGCTTCAGCCGTTACGGTCTCGGCAGCGCTGCTGCGCGCATCGATCCATGCGCGGATATGGTCAAGCCCGAACCAGCCGCCCGCGGCCACCAGCACGGCCACCAGCGCCAGCCAGACCCAGCGGCCGCCGTTGCCGCCCGAGCGGAAGCGGTTGCGGTCGTCGAAGGCCGCATTGATGCCACCTTCGCGCTGCCGGGCAATTTCCGCCACCTGCGCCACCGGGCGCGGCTGGAAGCGTGCCAGCAGCGGGTCGATGTCGACGTGCAGCATGCGCGCATAGGCACGCATCACGCCCTTGGCGAAGGTCACGTCGGGCAGTGCCTGCAGGTTGCCGGCCTCGATCGCGCGCAGCTTGCCTGCAGCCACCTTCAGGCGCGCGCTGACGTCTTCCACCGACATGCGCTGCGCCTCGCGCTCGCGCGCCAGCGCTGCGCCGATCTCGCGTGCGGCAGCTTCGCGTTCTCCTTCGTGCGCGCCCCCGCCGACTTGTTGCGTCGGTACGGCCTGGCCTGCGGCGCGGTCGTGCTCACTCATCCCATGCTCCTTGTTCGTAGGCGGTCAACTCACGCGAGTCGGGGAAGCGGCTGCGCAGTTGCGCCCCAAGCGCATCCTGCGTGCGGCTGTCGCCCTGACGGTGGGCAATGCGCGCTCCCAGCCAGAGGGATTGCGCATTGACATATTGGCTGTTGTTGACGCGCTGGATATATTGCCGGGCCTGCGCGAAGTCGCCGCGCCGGTAGAAGACCAGCGCGAGGTTGGTGTTGGCCACCGGGTTGTTGCGGTCGTAGCCGAGCGCGGCCTTCAGGTTCTTTTCCGCTTCGGCGCTGTGGCCCTGGCGCAGTTCGCACGCGCCCAGGCTGATCAGCGGCTTGGCGGGGCCGCCTGCTGACGGCGCCGCCATCGCGCGCTGCAGCATCGGCACGGCCTCGCCGTAGCGCCCTTCCTGGCACAGGAACCAGCCGTAGTTGTTGAGCAGGTCGCCGTCGTTGGCACGCATCGACACCGCCGTGCGGAAGCTGTCGTCGGCCAGCGTGCGCTCATTCATGTTCATGTAGATCAGCGCGCGCACATGGTAGGCATCGGCAAGCGCCGGATCGATGGCAATGGCCTGCTTGATCTCGTCAAGGGCGACCGCGTTCTGGCCGGCCTCCAGATAGTTGGTGGCGAGCTGCAGCCGGATGCCGGCACGGCGCCTTGCATCGGTCTGGTCGGAAGCGGTCTGGGGATCCTGCGCCGGCGCATGCGGCAGCTGGCAGCCGGACAACATCAGCAGCCCCAGCAGGGCCGCAGCGATCAGACGGATCATGCAGGGCGAACCTCCCGAGGCTGGCCGGAAGCAGCGACCGGCACCAGTGGCGTGATCTTGCCGAACTTGCCGCGCTCGGCCAGGCGCGTGCGGTCCTTCACCTCACCGGCAAGCTGGCCGCAGGCGGCGTCGATATCGTCGCCGCGGGTCTTGCGGATGGTGGTCACGATCCCTGCGTCCATCAGCACCTGCGCAAAGCGCCGGATCTGATCGTTGTTGGAGCGCTTCAGGCCCGATTCGGGGAAGGGATTGAACGGGATCAGGTTGAACTTGCACGGCACGTCGGCCACAAGCTTCAGCAGTTCCCGCGCATGCTCGACGCCGTCGTTGACGCCGTCCAGCATGCAGTATTCGAAAGTAATGAAATCGCGCGGCGCGAATTCCAGGTAGCGGCGGCATGCCGCCATCAGTTCGGCCAGCGGGTACTTCTTGTTCAGCGGCACCAGCACGTCGCGCAAGGCGTCATTGGACGCGTGCAGCGACACGGCGAGAGCCACCGGGAGATCCTTGGACAGCCGGTCCATCATCGGCACCACGCCGGAGGTGGACAGCGTCACGCGGCGGCGCGACAGGCCGTAGGCGTTGTCGTCGAGCATCAGGCGCATGGCCGGCACGACAGCATCGTAGTTCAGCAGCGGCTCGCCCATGCCCATCATCACCACGTTGGAGATGACGCGGTCGTCCTTGGGGCCGCGGCCCAGTTGTTCGCGCATGGCGAACTCCGCCATCCACAGCTGGCCGATGATTTCACCGGTGCTGAGGTTGCGCGAGAAGCCTTGCTTGCCGGTGGAACAGAAGCGGCAGTTGACGGCGCACCCTGCTTGCGAGGAAACGCACAGCGTGCCGCGCGTTTCCTCGGGGATGTAGACCGTTTCCACCGCGTTGCCCTGGCCCACGTCGAGCAGCCACTTGCGCGTGCCGTCGGCCGACAGGTGGTCGGTAATGGCGGCAGGCGCGCGGATCTCGGCCCGCGTCGCGAGCTTTTCGCGCAGCGACTTGGCGAGATCCGACATGGCGTCGAAGCGGCTGGCACCGTAGTGGTGGATCCAGCGTTGCAGTTGCCGCGCACGGAACGGCTTCTCGCCGAGCTCGCCGCAATAAGCGGTGAGCGCGTCCGCGTCGAGGTCGAGCAGGTTGACGAGAGCGTTCATGGCGGCAAACTCAGCTTCGGTGTCAGTCTAGTCCTGGCAGCAGCGCCGGACAATCAGCGGCTGTAGACGTTCATGCCCGGGAAGAAGAACGACACTTCCACGGCAGCCGTTTCAGCGGCGTCCGAGCCGTGCACGGCGTTGGCGTCGATGCTGTCGGCGAAATCGGCGCGGATGGTGCCCTTCTCGGCCTTCTTCGGGTCGGTGGCGCCCATCAGGTCACGGTTCTTGGCGATGGCGTTCTCGCCTTCCAGGGCCTGGATCATGACCGGGCCGGAAACCATGAAATCCACCAGGTCCTTGAAGAACGGACGCTCCTTGTGGACAGCGTAGAACTGCTCGGCTTCGCCGCGCGACAGGTGCACCATCTTGGCAGCAACGATCTTCAGGCCGGCGGCCTCGAAACGGGCGTAGATCTGGCCAATGACATTCTTGGCCACGGCATCCGGCTTGATAATCGACAGGGTGCGTTCGATCGCCATGAAAAACTCCGAAAAATGAAGGGGTTACAAATGGATTAAACGTGCGATTCTAGCACGAAGACTATGACCCTTTCGAGGGTCTTCCCTGCTCTGCCGTGTGTCGGGCCGCCCTTGCCGCACAACCGGGCGCAAAGTGCGCCAATGAGCGCATTACAAGCTTGTCATGCCAGGAACACGCCGCCCCGGCTAACATCCAATGTGAGCGGCACCGAACGGCGCAAAGCATGCAATAGGTGACTCATGGGTTACCTCGCCCTTGCAATTTAGCCTCCCAGGTGCCACATTGACGATGGTTCCGTCCGGGTTCCATACGAATCTTCGCATCCGAAGCCTCGCAGCCCGGCGCCTCACCGTTTTGAGACAGGAGTCACCATGGATAACAAGCTGAACACCTACGGTTTCGGCAACAGTGCGTCGACCGTCACTGACGTCGTCGTTCGCAACCGGGTCTTGCGCAACACTTACTGGCTGCTGGCCCTCTCGATGATCCCCACCGTGCTCGGCGCGTGGATCGGCGTGGCCACCGGCTTCAGCTTCATGGCGGGCAACCCGTTCCTGTCGCTGATCCTGTTCCTGGGCATTGCGTTCGGGTTCTTCTACGGTATCGAGAAGACCAAGAACAGCAGCATGGGCGTGGTCCTGCTGCTGGCCTTCACGTTCTTCATGGGGCTAATGCTGTCGCGGTTGATCGGCGTGACGCTGCAGTTCTCCAACGGGCCGGCGCTGATCATGTATGCCTTTGGCGGCACGGCGGCGGTATTCGGCGCAATGGCGACCATCGCCACGGTCAGCAAGCGTGATTTCTCCGGCCTGGGCAAGTTCCTGTTCGTCGGCGTGATCCTGCTGATCCTGGCCAGCGTCGCCAATATCTGGCTGCAGCTGCCCTCGCTGATGATCACGGTGTCGGTGATCGCCATCGGTATCTTCTCGGCGTACATCCTGTTCGATGTGCAGCGCGTGGTAAACGGCGGCGAGACCAACTACATCACCGCCACGCTGGCAATCTACCTGGACGTGTACAATGTCTTCGTCAACCTGCTGGCGCTGCTGGGCATCTTCGGCGGCAGCCGCGAGTGACGGCAACCTCCCCTGCAGCATGAAAAAACCGGCCTGATGGCCGGTTTTTCTTTGGTGCGACTTGCGCGATCAGCCGCGCTCGAACACCGCGATCGACTCCACGTGCGAGGTGTGCGGGAACATGTTGACCACGCCCGCGCCGGCGAGCCGGTAGCCCGCCCCGTGCACCAGCAGGCCGGCGTCGCGCGCCAGCGTGGCTGGGCTGCACGAGACGTAGACGATGCGCTGCGGCAGCACGTTGCTGCCCTGCTGCGCCAGTTCGCCCAGCGCCTTGCACACGGCCAGCGCGCCTTCGCGCGGCGGATCGACCAGCCAGCGGTCAAAGCGGCCCAGCGCGGCAATGTCCTCGGCCGTGACCTCGAACAGGTTTCGGCATGCAAACTCGGTCCTGGCCGCCAGCCCGTTGTATTCGGCGTTGGCCAGCGCACGCGTGGTCAGCGCCTCGCTGCCTTCGATGCCCATCACCGACTTGCCCTGCGTGGCCAGCGGCAGCGTGAAGTTGCCGATGCCGCAGAACAGGTCGAGCAGGCGGTCCTGCGGCTGCGCATCCAGCAAGCGCAGCGCGCGGCCGATCAGCACACGGTTGATCTGGTGATTCACCTGGGTGAAATCGGTCGGCTTGAACGGCATGCGGATGCCGAATTCCGGCAGCGTATAGGCCAGCTCGGCATCGGCCGGGTAGAACGGGTAGACCGTATCCGGACCCTTGGGCTGCAGCCAGAACTGCACCTTGTGCTGGTCGGCGAAGGCGCGCAGCAGGTCCTTGTCGGCATCGGTCAGCGGCTCCAGGATGCGCAGCACCAGCGCGGTGACTTCCTGCCCCACGGCCAGCTCGATCTGCGGCATGCGGTCGCGGATCGACAGGCCGCCGACCAGCTCGCGCAGCGGCACCAGCATGGCCGACACGTGCGGCGGCAGGATCTCGCAACGGGTCATGTCGGCCACATAGCTGCTCTTGCGCTCATGGAAGCCGACCAGCACCCCACCCTTCTTGGCCACATGGCGCACAGTCAGCCGCGCGCGGTAGCGATAGCCCCAGTCCGGCCCGGCGATGGGACGGAACACCACGTCGGGCTTCACCTTGGACAGGTGCCACAGGTTGTCTTCCAGCACGCGCTGCTTGATCGCCAGCTGGGCACGCGAATCGAGATGCTGCATCGAGCACCCGCCGCAGACCCCGAAATGCTGGCAGCCGGGCTTCACGCGCATCACCGATTCCTGCCGGACCTCGACCAGGTGTGCCTGCTCGTAGCTGGGCTTGCGGCGAAAGCTGCGGTAGCTGACGGTCTCGCCGGGCAGCGCGCCTTCGACGAAGATCACCTTGCCGGGCGTGCCGTCCTCATTCAGCAGGCGGCCAACGCCGCGGGCCTCCATGTCGAGGCTGTCGATCGACACCGCGGGATCGGCCGCGGGGGCGCCAGCGTCGGCGCGGACACGGGACTCTTTTGCGACGGGAGCAGCACCTTGATCGGCAACAGCGGCCGGGGCTGCCGGCGTTTCTTGTGGGGAGGACACGGCTTGGGACACCAGACGAAACCTGACGTATTGTTTTGTGAAAGCGGGATTGTATGCCAGACCGGGCCGGCATCGGCGGCTGCTTCCCGGCGACGTGACGGAGACGGCAAATGGAACTGATTTCCTGGAATATCCAATGGGGTCGCGGCGCCGACGGGCATGTCGACCTGGGCCGGCAGGTCGACACCTTGCGCGGCATTGCCGATGCCGACGTCATCTGCCTGCAGGAGGTCACGCGCGGCTTCGGTGAACTGCGCGGCAGCCCGGGGGAAGACCAGGTGACGGAGTTGACTGCCCTGCTGCCCGGCTACCACCTGCTCTACGCGCCTGGTGTCGACCGGCGCACCGCCACCGGAGGACGCAAGCAGTTCGGCAACCTCATCGCCACGCGCCTGCCGGTGCGCGAAGTCTTCCGCCACGCCCTGCCCTGGCCGGCGGACCCGCAGGTGGCCTCGATGCCGCGCGTGGCGCTGGAAGCCTCGGTCGAAGTCAGCACCCGGCGGCTGCGCGTGATCTGCACGCACCTGGAGTATTACTCATCACACCAGCGCGCCGCCCAGGCCGAAGCCTTGCGCACCTGGCACGCCGAAGCCTGCGACCATGCGCGCCGCCCCGGCCGCAGCGAGAAATGGCCGGGCCCGTTCACGCCGGAGCCGCGCCCGGCCGAGGCCGTCCTGTGCGGCGACTTCAATAGCAAGCCTGACGATATCGCCTACCGCCGTGTGCTCGAGCCCTTTGACGATGCCACGCCGCCCTGGCGCGATGCCTGGCTGCACACACACCCAGGCCAGCCGCATGCGCCGACCTGCGCCCTGTACGACAAGGAGCAATGGCCGGAGCCGCCGTTCGCCTGCGATTTCATGTTCGTGACCGAGAATCTCGCCGGGCGGATCCGGCGCTGCGAGGTCGATGCCGATACGGCCAACTCGGACCACCAGCCGATCCTGCTGTCGCTGGATTTGTGAATTCGTGTCGGCGGCGCGTCGCCGCCGTGCTCAGTCGAGGTCTTCGGCTTCGGGCGTGAGACGCTGCAGCCGGAATGCCTGCAGGTATTCCATCCACTGCTCGCCGGGCAGTTCGGCCAATGACTCCTGGACGAACTCCATCTCGATGTCGAACTCGCGCGGCGACATGCCGCCGCGCATCAGCTGGAAGCGGCAGTACATCAGGTAGGTGTTGACGACGTCGGTCTCGCAATAGGCGCGGATCTCGTCGAGCTGGCCGGCCTGGAACGCCTGCCAGACCTTGCTGCCGTCCATCCCCAGCTTGCCCGGGAAGCCGCACAGCTTGGCCAGGTCATCCAGCGGCGCGCTGGCGCGGGGCTGGTACATCGCCAGCAGGTCCATCAGGTCCAGGTGCCGCATGTGGTAGCGGCTGATGTAGTTGTTCCACTTGAAGTCGCGGCTGTCGTCGTCGCGGCCCTCGCCCATCTCCCAGTAGCGCGGCGCGGTGACGCCGTTGACCAGGCCGCGATAATGCAGCACCGGCAGGTCAAAGCCGCCGCCGTTCCATGAAACCAGTTGCGGGCTGTAGCGCGCGATCAGTTCATAGAACTTCTGGATCAGCGTGGCCTCGCCGTCTTCCGGCGTGCCGAGCGAGCCGACGTGGAACACCGCCGAGCCGTCGCGGTGCGTGCGGCGCAGCACGCAGGAAATCGCGGCGATGCGCTGCAGGTAGTGCGGGAGAAAATCGCTGCCGGTCTTTTCGCGGCGGGCGGCAAACGCATGCTCGGCGACTTCGGCGTCGCTCATCGCATCGGGATGGTCATGCAAACGGCGCAGGCCGGCAACATCGGGAATGGTCTCGATGTCGAATACCAGCACAGGGGTCATAGAACAGCGTCCTTCCTGACACCTTGCGAAGCGAAATGCCGCTTGAGCTTGACCAGCGCCTCCTGCTGGATCTGGCGCACGCGCTCGCGCGTGAGGCCCATTTCCTCGGCCAGCTCTTCCAGCGTGGCGGGCTCGATATGGTTGAGGCCGAAGCGGCGCTCCACCACATAGCGATGCTTTTCCGACAGGCGCGCCAGCCAGAGCTTCATCAGCCCTTCCAGCTCGCGGTGCGCCACCTCCTGGTCGGGGGCGGCGTTGTGCTCGTCGGAGAGGAAATCCAGGAGGCTCGAGCCGGGATCGAGATCGAACGGCGTATCGAGCGAGGTGGTATGTTCGTTGAGTGCCAGGACGTCCTGCACTTCGTCCGGCGTCTTGCCCAGCAGGTGGGCGATGTCTTCAAGGCTGGCGTCGCGCCCGTCGGTGCCGCCCTTCTCCAGATGGCGCTTGGCGCGCAGCACCTGGTTGAGTTCGCGGATCACGTGGACCGGCAGGCGGACCGTGCGCGCCTGGTTCATGATGGCGCGCTCGATGCTCTGGCGGATCCACCAGGTCGCGTACGTCGAGAAGCGGAAACCGCGCGACGGATCGAATTTTTCAATCGCGTGCATCAGGCCCAGGTTGCCTTCCTCGATCAGATCGAGCAGCGGCACGCCGCGATTGAGGTAGCCCTTGGCGATACTGACCACCAGCCGCAGGTTGCGCTCGATCATGACCTGGCGCGCGGCAAAGTCGCCGTCCTTGGCCAGCGTGGAGAAATGCAGCTCTTCCGGGGCCGACAGCAGCGGCTTGATGCTGATGCGGTTCAGGTAGTGCTGGACGGTGTCCGCAGCCAGCTCGGTATGCAGCACGGTGCGGAAATCATCATGCTCGGGGGCGGCACTGTCGGTGCCATTTTCCGCGCTCTCTTCTTCCTCGTCTTCCGACTCGTCCTCGTCGTCGTCGCGCACGATGCGCTCACTGTCGTCGGCAAGCAGGTCGGCCTCGCGCAGGCCCACCGAAGTGGACGTGGCGATGGGCTCGTCGGTCACGGGAATCAGTTCGGCGGCGAGATCAGGCTCGAAGCCTTCAGCATCGGCGCGCGCGTCGGGATGTGCCACACCAGCCTTCACTTCCGGCTGCTTGGGACGGCGAGCCCTGCTTACGGTTCCGGAGGAGACAGTTTTCTGGCGTGGCATGAACCCTCACTGTGGCGGCAGGTACCGCATCGGATCAACCGGTTTTCCGTTCTTGCGGACTTCGAAGTGAAGCTTTACCCGGTCGGTATCGCTGTTGCCCATCTCCGCAATCTTCTGGCCTTTTCGGACCGCGGATTGCTCAGCCACGAGCACCTTGTCGTTGTGCCCGTAAGCAGTAAGAAATGTCTCATTGTGTTTGATGATGACAAGATTCCCGTAGCCGCGCAAGGGGCCAACGTGAATCACCCGACCATCGTCCGCGGCCAGCACCGCATCGCCCTTCTTGCCCGCAATATCGATGCCTTTATTGCCCTTGTCGTCGAATTTCCCGACCGTCTGGCCGGTTGCCGGCCAGGCCAGCTTCATCGAGCCATCGGTGACCGGCGCGGCGGCCGCGGCGGGCGCGGCGGGCGTTGCCGCAGGCGCCGAAGCGGCCGCGGCCGGAGGCACCGGCGTGGCGGCCGGGCGGGCCTGGTCGATCGGCTGCGCCTGCACCGTGCCCGGCGCCACCGGCATGGTGGCCACGCCGGGCGCAGTGTTGACGTCGGCACCCGGCGGCACGATGCGCAGCAGCTGGCCGACCTCGATCTGGTTCACATTGGTCAGGTTGTTCCACGTTGCCACATCGCGATACGACTGGCCGTTCTCCAGCGCGATTCGGTAAAGGGTATCGCCTCGCTTGACCCGATAGTATCCGGGGGGTGCCGGTTCCAGCGTCGCGGCCGTGGTACCGGAAGTGGAGGTACGGTCAACCACAGGTGCCGGCATCGGCGAATTGGCGCAGGCGGCCAGCAGGGCCGTCAGCGCCGAGGCCGCAAAAAGTTGTCCGGCGCGTGCGAAATATTGCGATTTCACGATGTTGTGCATAGTTCGACTCAGATGGTGCCCGATTTTAAGGGCACAAAGAAAACGGCTTCAAGCGCGGTTCTGTGAAATCGATGGCGGTTGCGCCGCTCGATCAGCAACAGCTGCTGCGTGACGGTCTGGCCTGGCACGCCCGCCGGCGGCATCACCGCCACCGGGGCGATCAGGCGCCCACCGATGGCCAGCTGCTCCAGCAGCGCCTCGGGCACCTCCATGCCGGCCGCGGCCAGGATGATGGCCGAAAACGGCGCCGCCTGGGGCAGCCCCAGCATGCCGTCGCCGTAGTGCAGGCGCAGGTTGGGCACGCGCAGCGGCCGCAGGTTGGCCTTGGCCTGCTCGTGCAGCGGGCGGATGCGCTCGATCGAGAAGACCTCGCGCGCGACCTGGCTCAGCACCGCGGCCTGGTAGCCGCAGCCGGTGCCGATCTCGAGCACGCGCTCCAGCGGCGCGTCGGCGGCCAGGCCCTCGCGCAGCAGCTCGATCATGCGCGCCACCACCGACGGCTTGGAAATGGTCTGCTGGTGGCCGATCGGCAGCGCGGCGTCCTCATACGCCTGCGATGCCAGTCCCGGCTCGACGAACAGGTGGCGCGGCACGGTGGCAATGGCCGACAGCACGCGCTCGTCGCGGATGCCCGCGGCACGCAGCCGCGCCGCCAGCGCCGCGCGCGCGCGTGCCGAGGCCATGCCGCCGCCGCCCGCGGTGGCCGCCGAGGCGCGTTGCTCGACCGCGCTTGCAGGCACCGGCGCGGGCGCCGGTGCGGCGGTGCGCGGCAGGCGCGGCTTGGCCGGCTTGGCTGGCGCCGGTGTGGGCGCGGCCGGCCGCGGCGTGCCCACGGCAGGCAAGCCGGCGGTGCGGGCCGGTGCGGGCTTGCGCTCGACTACCGCATCGAGCGGCAGCGGAAACTTGTTGCGAGGGGGCGTGGTGCTCATCGGGGGCGCGACACTGCGGATCGGTGGCCTACTTCAACCACTGGTCGAGCGCGTCGAGCTGCCCGCGGTGCGTCAGGTCGAGCTGCAACGGCGTGAGCGAGACATAGCCCGCCGCAGCTGCATGGAAATCGGTACCCTCGCTGGCATCGCGCGCATCGCCCGCCGGACCGATCCAGTAGTTGGTGTCGCCGCGCGGATTGACCTGCGTGATCACCGGCTGCGACGGATGGCGCTTGCCCAGGCGCGTGGCACGGTAGCCCTTGATATGTTCGAACGGCAGGTTCGGGATATTGACGTTGAGCAGGAACGGCTCGGCCGGCGGCGTGCCGATGATGCGCTCCACCACGGTGCGCGCCACGCGTGCCGCGGCGTCCAGGTGCTCCCAGCCCTTGTCCACCTGCGAGAAGGCGACCGACGGAATGCCCAGCAGGTAGCCCTCGATGGCGGCGGCGACGGTGCCGGAGTACAGCACGTCTTCGCCCATGTTCTGGCCCTGGTTGATGCCGGACACCACCAGGTCGGGTTTCTCTTCCAGCAGGCCCGTCAGCGCGATATGCACGCAGTCGGTCGGTGTTCCGTTGACGAAGCGAAAACCTTTTTGCACGCCTTCGCGCGCTTCGTAGATCGACAGCGGCCGCTGCAGGGTCAGGGAGTTGGAGGCACCGCTATGGTTCTGCTCCGGCGCGATGACCGTGATCCGGCCCAGCGGCGCGAGCGCGGCATGCAAAACGGCCAGTCCCGGCGCGAGATAACCGTCGTCGTTGGCGAGAAGGATATGCATGGCGCGATTGTACCTGAGCGCGCGCGCGCAAGCGGCCCGTGCGCCGCCCTGAAAGCACGTTTCTGGCGCTGTATGCAGGCCGCAAATAACCACCTCCATAGCTTGGACATGGAACAGAACGACCGTGCTATTTCTACGCTACACTTGCCCTGCCCGCCCGCATAAGCTTGACTGGCGTGAAATGCCACCAACATCACCGGAGACAAGATGAAAGCCGTACTGTGCAAAGCCTGGGGCCCGCCCGATTCGCTGACCATCGAAACCCTGCCTGACCTGGTGCCGGCCAAGGGCGAAGTGGTCATCGACGTCAAGGCGGCCGCCGTCAACTTCCCGGATGTGCTCATCATCCAGAACAAATACCAGGCCAAGCCTGCCCTGCCGTTCAGCCCGGGCTCGGAGCTGGCCGGCGTGGTCAATGCGGTCGGCGAAGGCGTCACCCACGTCAAGCCCGGCGACAAGGTGATCGCCTACCTGGGCAACGGCGCGTTCGCCAGCCAGGCCAAGGCGCCTGCGGCGTCGGTGGTGCCGATGCCGCCCGGCATCGACTTCGAGACCGCGGCGGCGTTCACGCTGACCTACGGCACCTCACACCACGCGGTCATCGACCGGGGCGAGCTGAAGGCCGGCCAGACCATGCTGGTGCTGGGCGCGGCCGGCGGCGTGGGCCTGGCGGCGATCGAGATCGGCAAGGCCATCGGCGCGCGCGTGATCGCCGCCGCCTCGACCGACGAGAAGCTGGCGGTGTGCAAGGAGCACGGCGCCGACGCGCTGATCAACTACAGCACCGAGGACCTGCGCGAACGCATCAAGGCGCTGACCGACGGCAAGGGTCCGGACGTGATCTATGACCCGGTGGGCGGCATCTATGCCGAACCGGCCTTCCGTTCGATCGGCTGGCGCGGCCGCTACCTGGTAGTGGGTTTTGCCAACGGCGAGATCCCCAAGCTGCCGCTGAACCTGGCGCTGCTCAAGGGCGCCTCGCTGGTGGGCGTGTTCTGGGGCGACTTCGTGCGGCGCGAGCCCAAGGCCAACCAGGCCAATATGGCGCAGATGCTGGGCTGGATGAAGGAAGGCAAGATCCGCCCGCATATCTCGGCGCGCTATCCGCTGGAGCAGGCTCCGCAGGCGCTCAAGGACATGGAAGCGCGCAAGGTCACCGGCAAGATCGTGATCGTGCCCTGAGCGGCACGCAGGCCGGCGGCGCGCCCTGCCCGCCGGTAAAAGAAGGGCGCAAGGCGTGCGGCTACGCCCTGCGCCCGGCTGAGGCAACGCGCCTCAAGCTGCCAGCCGCCCTCGATGGCGCACACCCATGCGCCAGGCGGCCGGCAGTTCCCAACAGGCCGATGAGGCCATTCCGGCCATTCAGGCCATTCAGGCCGCCCCTTCCTCAGAAGCGGTGCTGCAGGCCGGCCATGACGCCGGTCTGGTTGTTGGCGAAGCCGACCAGGTCGCGCGAGACGCTGACGTTCTGCCCGTTGCGCGCATCGGCATAGCCCACTGACAGGTAGGCCAGCGTGCGCTTGGACAGCGCGTACTGGCCGCGCAGCGAGAACAGGATCGGGTCGGCGTTGTTGCCGCCCTTGATGTTCTGCTTGTAGACCGCGCCGTACAGCGTGAAGGCCGGCGTGAAGTCATAGCTGGCGCCGCCCCAGTACATGTCGCTGCGGTCCGTCGCCGCGCCGGTGGTGAAGGTGCGCTTGTAGTTGCGGTAGCCGGCAAACAGCTTCAGGTCGCCGAAGTCATAGCTGGCGCCGGCATGGATGCCCTGGATGTAGTCGGTGCTGTCGGCCGGCGTGGTGCTGCGGCCGGCGCCGTTCTGGCGGTCCCAGGTGGCGGCCGCGGCAAACTTGCCGGCGCTGTAGCCCACCCCCAGCGCGTACTTGGACGAGCTCTTGAAGTCCCCCGCCACCTCGCCCATGGCCACGGTGGCGCCCAGCTTCAGGCCGCCGAAGCTGCCGTCATAGCGGACCGCGTTCGAGGCGCGCGAGAACAGGCCGTCCTTGCGGCCGCCGGTGGCGGTCGACGAAGTAGCCCACGAATAGGCCGGCGCGTAGCCCATCGGGTCGAACGGCAGCATGAAGTCGTAGGTCGTGGTAAAGGTGCGGCCCAGCACCACCTGGCCGTAGCGGCTTGCCAGGCCCACCGTGGCACGGCGATCGAACAGCGTGTTGTCGGTGTCCAGCCTGCCGGTGTCGATGGCGATGCCGCTTTCCAGGGCGAAGATCGCCTTCAGGCCGCCGCCCAGGTCTTCGCTGCCGCGGATGCCCCAGCGCGAGGTGTTCTTGCCGCCCGAGGTCAGCTTGACCGCCGAGCCGTCCGGACCCGCGTGGCTGACATATTCGATGCCGGCGTCCACCAGGCCATACATGGTCACGCTCGATTGGGCGGATGCCGATCCGGCCGCAGCCAGACCCATCGCTGCGAATGCCATTGCCCTACGCTTCATGCTATCTCCTTGCTTGTGCTTGTTGTGTGAATCATTAGCCGGCCGGATGGTAGGGGACGCGCACTTTCAGTTCGCTTTCGGAATGCAGGCTTTTCGCGGGCACGGCGCCGCTGCGGGATTGGGGGTTTCCCTAGCTTCTAAGCCGGCGCACTTCCCTGTATCTGTCTGGCCTCGGCCGTTCCGGCCGGATTTCCGTATTGCCGCCTGACTGCCCTGCCCCATGCGTATCCTGCTTGCCGAAGACAATGTGATGCTGGCCAATTCCCTGAGCCAGGCCCTGGGCCAGGCCGGCTTCACGGTCGACTGCATGCACGACGGCCGCAGCGCCGACAACCTGCTCAGCACGCAGGACTACGCGCTGCTGATCCTGGACCTGGGCCTGCCCGGACTGGACGGCCTGGAAGTGCTGCGCCGCCTGCGCAAGCGCCGCAACCCGCTGCCGGTGCTGATCCTGACCGCGCACGGCTCGGTCGAAGACCGCGTCCGCGGCCTGGACCTGGGCGCCGACGACTACCTGGCCAAGCCCTTCGACCTGTCCGAACTGGAAGCGCGCGCCCGCGCGCTGATCCGCCGTGCCCACGGGCATGAGAGCACGCAGATCGCCTGCGGCCCGCTGCACTACGACAGCGTCAGCCGTGCCGTCCTGCTGCACGGCGAGCTGCTGCCGCTGACCGGGCGCGAACGCGCCGTGCTCGAGGTGCTGCTGCTGCGCGATGGGCGCGCGGTGAACAAGGCGGCGCTGTCGGAGAAGATCTTCGGCATCGACGAATCGGTCAACCCGGATGCGATCGAGATCTACGTGCACCGGCTGCGCAAGAAGCTCGACGGCAGCGGCGTGGCCATCGTCACGCTGCGCGGGCTGGGCTATCTGCTCGAAGCGCGGCCGGCGGCATGAGGCTTCCACGACAGGCGCCCAGCCTGCGCCTGCAGCTGTCGCTATGGCTGCTGCTGCCGCTGATGGCCCTGCTCGCCTTCGATGCGTGGCTGACCTATGAGCGCGCCATGTCTGCCGCGCATATCGCCTTCGACCGCACGCTGGAGGCGTCGCTGCGCGCAATGCGCGAAGGCATCCGCCTGCGCGAGGGGCGGCTCCAGGTCGACGTGCCAAACCTCGCGCTGGAACTCTTCGACGACCAGGCCGGCCCGCGCATCTTCTACCGCATCCGCGACGAGGACGGCGCAACCGTGACCGGCTACGACGACCTGCCGATGCCGGCCGAGGCGCCGCTGCGGCTGTACCGCACCGAGTTCTACGACACTGTCTTCCGCGAGCACCCGCTGCGCATGGCGGCCCAGGCGCTGCCGGTGCACGACGTGGGCTCGGCACGCACGCGCCTGGTGTGGGTGCTGGTGGGCGAAACCATCGAGCCGCGCCAGCTGCTGGCGCGCGACATCCTGATCGGCTCGCTGCTGCAGGAGCTGATGCTGGTGACGCTGGCGCTGGGCATCGTCTGGCTCGGCGTGCGGCGCGGGCTGCGGCCGCTGAACCGGCTCTCCGACACGGTGGCGCGACGCGGCACGCAGCTCGACCCGATCGAGCAGAAGGACCTGCCCGCCGAGATGAAGCCGCTGGTGCAGGCGCTGAACCAGTACATGGACCGGCTCCACGGCATGGTGCAGGCGCGCAAGCGCTTCTTTGCCGATGCTGCGCACCAGCTCAAGACGCCGCTGGCGATCATCCAGGCGCAGTCCGAGCTGGCGCTGCGCGAGCGCGACGCTGAACGCGTGCGCGAGCATATGCGGCTGCTGCACGGCACCGTGCGCCATGCCTCCAAGGGGGTACAGCAGCTGCTGTCGCTGTCGCGGCTGGAGCCTGATGCGGGCTATATGCCCACGCTCGGGCCGCTGCGGCTCGATGCGCTGGCGCAAGGCGTGGCACTGGACTGGGCGCCGGTGGCGCGTGGCAGCGAGGTCGACCTGGGCTTCGAGCAGGAAGGGTCGGTGGAGGTCGCCGGGCAGGCGGAGCTGCTGCAGGAGCTGACGGGCAATCTGATCGACAACGCGATCCGCTATGCGGGGCGCGGTGCGGTGGTCACGGTGCGCGTGGCGCTGCACGGCGGCGTGCCGCGGCTGCAGGTGATCGACAACGGCCCCGGCATTGCTCCGGCAGAGCGCGATGCGGTGTTCCGGCGCTTCTATCGCGGCGAGAGCGGACAGTCCGTGGAAGGGACCGGGCTGGGGCTGTCGATCGTGCGCGAGATCGCGCGGCTGCATGGTGCAGCGGTGGAGCTTGCGGATACGCCCGGAGGCGGGCTAACGGTGTCTGTAAACTTCAGCGCTGCCGGCCACAAACCCGAGACTTGCTCTTGACCGCTTGGGCGCCCCCTCTCCCGCAAGCGGGAGAGGGGGCAAACCGCCGGCCAGCAACGCTTACCGGCAAGTCCTGCATCAAAGCTTCTCCGTCTCCCCGCTCTTCGGCTGCCACTTCATCAGCCGCTTCTCACCCATGCCGACCATCCAGTCCAGCACCAGCGCAAACGCCGTCAGCACCACGATGCCGGCAAACACGGTATTGATGTCGAAGGTGCCTTCGGCCTGCAGGATCAGGTAGCCCACGCCGCGCGCCGAGCCCAGGTATTCGCCCACCACCGCGCCCACGAAGGCCAGGCCCACCGAGGTATGCAGCGACGAGAACACCCAGCTGGTGGCGCTGGGCAGGTAGACATGGCGCAGCAGCTGCTTCTGGTTGGCGCCCAGCATGCGCGCGTTGGCCAGCACCACCGGGCTCACTTCCTTGACGCCCTGGTAGACGTTGAAGAAGACGATGAAGAACACCAGCGTCACCGCCAGCGCCACCTTCGACCAGATGCCCAGGCCGAACCAGACCGCGAAGATCGGTGCCAGGATCACGCGCGGCATCGAGTTCATGGCCTTGACGTAGGGGTCGAGGATGGCCGAGGTCATCGGGCTCAGCGCCAGCCACAGGCCCACGCCCAGCCCCGCCACCGTGCCGATGCCGAAGGCCAGCACGGTTTCGATCAGCGTCACGCCCAGGTGCAGGTAGATATCGCGCTCGACGATAAACCAGCTCCAGATGCGCTGCGCCACCATCAGCGGTTCGCCGAAGAAAAAGGCAACCTGCTGCGAGCGCGTGGCCATATGCCACACGCCGAGGATCACCACCAGGACGAGCAGCTGCCAGACGCGCAACATGCCCTTGGAATCAGTACGGAATGCCATCGGGATTCAGGTCTTGTTAGGTTGGAGGGCTCACGCCACCTTGCGCTGCTGGGCGTAGCCCTTGAGCACTTCCTCGCGCAGCACGTCCCAGATCGCGGCGTGCAGCTCGACAAAACGCGGATGGTTGCGGATCTCGGCCACGTCGCGCGGGCGCGGCAGGTCGATCTCGAACTCGCCGATCGGGTGTGTGCCGGGGCCGGCCGACAGCACCACCACACGGTCGCTCATGGCAATGGCCTCGTCCAGGTCGTGGGTGATGAAGAGCACGGCCTTGCGCTTGGCGGCCCACAGCTCCAGCACCTCGTTCTCCATCAGCTGGCGGGTCTGGATATCCAGCGCCGAGAACGGTTCGTCCATCAGGATGATGTCCGGGTCCAGCACCAGCGTCTGCGCCAGCGCAACACGCTTGCGCATGCCGCCCGAGAGCTGGTGCGGATAGCGGTCGCCAAAGCCGCCCAGGCCCACGCGGCGCAGCCATTCCTCGCCCTGCTGCACGGCCTCGGCGCGCGCCACGCCGCGGAACTCCAGGCCGGCGACGACGTTGTCCAGCGCGCTGCGCCAGGGCATCAGCGCCTCGGTCTGGAACATATAGCCGGCGCGGCGGTTGATGCCGCGCAGGGGCTCGCCGAACACGCGAATCTCGCCGCTGGAGGGTTCCAGCAGGCCGGCGCCGACGTTGAGCAGCGTGGATTTGCCGCAGCCGGTGGGGCCGACCACGGAGACGAATTCGCCGGGCTGGATCGACAGCGTGACGTCCTGGACCGCGGTATAGCGCTGGCTGCGGTCATCGCGCGAGACAAAAGTGCAGGTGACCTTGTCGAGGGAAAGTGCGGGAGTGCTCATGGTGAACCGTCTCGGTCCCGCCGTGGCGGCGCCGGGGGGCGCGGCGCGGGCGGGTGATGATGGATTGGCCGTCAAGGATTCAAAGCAAAGGCCCGCTGCGGACAGCGGGCCGATGGCATCGACGGCGAGGGTCTTACTTGTACTTGGCGTTGGCCTTCTGCACGAAGGCGTTGGTGTAGGTCTCTTCCAGCTTGACCGGCTTGCCCTTGAGCTCGGCGTCGAACTGGCTCAGCGCGTTGAACGCGGTGCGCGGGCCGTCGGCCGGCATGGTGCCGTCCGGCGAGATCGCTTCCTTGACCTTTTCCCACGCGGCCAGGTACAGCGCGCGGTCACCCAGCAGGTAGCTTTCCGGCACAGTCTTGACGATGTCCGACGGGCCCGCCTTCTGCAGCCACTTGAGCGCGCGCACCATGGCATTGGTCAGCGCCTGCGTGGTGTTGGGGTTCTGCTGGATAAACGCCTGCGACGCATACAGGCAGCCCGACGGCATGTTGCCGCCGAACACGGCCTGGGTGTCCTTGAGCGTGCGGGTGTCCGAGGCGATGCGCACTTCGTTCTTCTGCGTCAGCATCGAGATCACCGGGTCCAGGTTGGCCATCGCATCGATCTGGCCCGAGCGCATCGCTGCCACCGCACCGGCGCTGGCGCCCACGCCGATGAACGACACGTCCGAAGGCTTCAGCCCGGACTTGGCCAGCACGAAGTTGGCCATCATGTTGGTCGACGAACCCGGCGCGGTCACGCCGATCTTCTTGCCCTTCAGGTCGGCGATCGACTTGAAGTTGGGCATGGTCTTGTTCGACACCACCAGCACGATCTGCGGGGCGCGGCCCTGCAGCACGAATTCCTGGTAGCGCTGGCCCTTGGCCTGCAGGTTGATGGTGTGCTCGTAGGCGCCCGAGACCACGTCGGCGCTGCCGCCCACCACGGCCTGCAGCGCCTTGGCACCGCCGGCGAAGTCGACGATCTCGACGTCCAGCCCTTCTTCCTTGAAGTAGCCGAGGCGCTCGGCAATGGTCAGCGGCAGGTAATAGAACAGGTTCTTGCCGCCCACCGCGATGGTGACCTTGGTCTTCTCGGGCTTGCCCTGTGCCTGCGCCTGGCCGAAGGTGAACCAGCCGGCCAGGAACAGCGCCAGCGCGATCAGGAATTGCTTCCAGAATTTCTTGTTATACATGCGAGATCTCCTACCCGTGTGGACTGGCGCTGCGGCGACATGCGCTCGAAGGGGGCGCGCCGCGGTGCGGCAAATTGCGATGCTACCGGACGGTGCGATGCACCGCATCGGTATCAACACCTAGCAAACCCGCCAGCATAACGCCCTTACCTTTCGATCACCTTGCCGCAGCCCGCGCCATCATTCCGCGTGGATGTCGGCGGACTTGATCACCTTGCCCCAGCGCGCGAGTTCCGCCTTCTGGTACTGACCCAGCTGCTGCGGGTTCATGTACTTGGCCTCGGCGCCCAGGTCCTCGGCCTTCTTGCGGAAGGCTTCGGTGCGCATGATCTTGTCGATTTCGCCAGTCAGCTTGTCGATCACCGGCTTGGGCGTGCCTGCCGGTGCGTACATCGCGAACCACGACGACACGTCCAGGTCGGGGTAGCCGGCCTCGGGCGCCGACGGCACGTCCTTCAGGCTGGGCAGGCGGGTCTTGCTGGTCACCACCAGCGGACGCAGCTTGCCGGCGGCGATATGGGCCATCAGCGGCGGCGGCGTGGTGATGGTCAGGTCCACCGAGCCGCCCAGCAGGTCGGTCATGGCCGGACCGGTACCCTTGTAGGGCACGTGCGTGATTTTCGTGCCGGCCATCTGGTTCAGCAGCTCGGTCGAGACGTGCTGCAGCGAGCCGTTGCCCGACGAGGCGTAGTTGAGCTTGTCCGGATTGGCCTTGGCGTAGGCCACCAGTTCCTTCAGCGACTTGACCGGCAGGCTCGGGCGCACCACCAGCACCTGCGGCGCCGACAGGATGTTGGCCACCGGCGCAAAGTCCTTGACCGGGTCCCACGACAGGTTCTTGACCAGCAGCGGCGTGATCACGTGGAAGCCCGAGTACTGCAGCATCAGCGTGTAGCCGTCCGGCTTGGCCCGCGCCACCAGTTGCGCGGCGATGCTGCCGTTGCCGCCGGGACGGTTGTCCACCACCACCGGCTGGCCGAGCGCCTTGGACAGCGGTTCCGCAATCATGCGCGCCGCGATGTCGGTGGTGCCACCGGCCGCGGCCGATACCACCAGCGTCACCGGACGGGCGGGATAGGTACCGTCCTGCGCCAGGGCGACGGGCGCGAACCATGCCGCACCGAGTGCCGCCAGCGTGGCGGCTACGGCCTTGCGCCGTGCGAGCATGGCGGACTTGCGTTGAAGGGCTTGCTTCATGAGGGTCTCCGTTATCTGTTGGATGTGTTGTTCTTGTCTGGGTGCCGGCTATGCCTGCCCGGCGAAATGCTCCGCCATCCAGGCCGGCGGCTGGTGCGTGCGCAGGCGCGGGCCGGCGCTCAGCAGCTGGCTGTGGAGGTCGCGCCCGACCAGCGCCGGCATGCCGGCCACCACCTCGAGCAGCGCGCCCAGGTCGACGCCGGTCTTGACGCCCATGCAGTCGAACATGTGGACCAGGTCTTCGGTGCTGACGTTGCCACTGGCACCGGGGGCGTAAGGGCAGCCACCCAGGCCGCCGGCGGCCGCGTCGAAGCGCGTCACGCCGGTCTGCCAGGCAGCCAGGGCATTGGCCAGGCCCATGCCGCGGGTGTTGTGCAGGTGGATGGTCAGGCCGGTATCGGGCAGCGCGGCCTGGAAGGCCTCGCACAGCGCCGCGACCTGGTCCGGATAGGCCATGCCGGTGGTGTCGCACAGCGTGATGCCGTCCGCGCCGGCCTCGGCGAAGCGGGTGGCCAGTGCCATCACCGCGGCGCTGTCGACCTCGCCCTCGAAGGGACAGCCGAACACGGTCGACAGCGAAATATTGACCGGCACTCCGGCGCCGCGCGCCGCCTCGATCATCGCCAGCAATTGCGCTTGCGACTGCTCGCGCGTCATGCGCAGGTTGGCGCGGTTGTGGGTCTCGCTGGCCGACATCACCAGGTTGACCTCGTCCGGCCGGCACGACAGCGCACGCTCCAGCCCGCGCAGATTGGGCACCAGCGCGGTGTAGCGAACGCCCGGGTGGCGCCGCATGCGGTGCATCAGTGCCTCGGCGTCGGCCAGCGCCGGGATGGCGCGGGCCGAGGTGAACGAGGTGGCTTCGATGCGGGCAAAGCCGCAGGCCGACAGCGCGTCGAGAAAGGCGACCTTGGCATCGGTCGGCACCACCACCGGCTCGATCTGCAGGCCGTCGCGCGGCGCGACTTCGTTGATCTCGACGCGGGCGGGACCGCTCAGTTTGGTGGCGGCGCTCATGCGATCACCTTGCGCGCACGCAGGTCGGCGATGGCGGCGTCGTCGAAGCCTGCCTGCTTCAGCACCGTATCGGTATGCTCGCCGAGCGTCGGCGCGCGGTCATGGATCTCGCCGGGGCTGGCCGACAGCTTGGGCACCACGCCCGGCACTTCCACCGTGAGTCCGCCGGCCGAGGTCACCGACTCGATCACGCCGCGGGCGCGGTAGTGCGGGTCTTCGGCAATGTCCTTGACGGTATAGATGCGGCCCGACGGCACCTGCGCGTCGCGCAGCAGGGCCAGCGCCGAGTCCACCGTCTGCGTGCGGGTCCAGTCGGCGATGGCGGCATCGATCTCGTCGACGCGCTTCACGCGGCCATCGTTCTGCGCCAGCGACGGATCGTCGGCCAGGTCGGGCCGGCCGATGGCCAGCATCATGCGCTTGAAGATGGCGTCGCCATTGGCCGCCACCAGCACGTATTCGCCGCTGGCACAGGGGTACGCGTTGGACGGCGCGATCCCCGGCAGCGCGCCGCCGGCGGGCTGCCGCACCGCGCCAAAAGCCGAGTATTCCGGCAGCAGACTTTCGCTCAGGTTGAACAGCGACTCGTACAGCGCCACGTCGATGACCTGGCCTTCGCCGCCGCGCGCGTCGCGCTGGTACAGCGCCAGCAGCACGCCCATGGCGCCGTGCAGGCCGGCGATGGTGTCGCCCAGCGACAGGCCGGCGCGCACCGGCGCGCGGCCGGGCTCGCCGGTCAGGTGGCGCAGGCCGGCCATGGCTTCGGCCACCGCGGCAAAGCCGGGCTCATCCTTCTTCGGCCCGGTCTGGCCATAGCCCGACACGCGCAGCATGATCAGGCGCGGGTTGTCGGCATGCAGCACGTCCCAGCCCAGGCCCCACTTCTCCATGGTGCCGGGGCGGAAGTTCTCGATCAGCACGTCGGCCTCGGCGGCCAGCTTGCGCACCAGTGCCTGGCCTTCCGGCTGGCGCAGGTCGATGCAGATCGACTCCTTGTTGCGCGACTGCGCCTCCCACCAGACCGAGGTGCCTTCATGCAGCATGCGCCATTTGCGCAGCGGGTCGCCCTGCCCCGGCGGCTCCACCTTGATGATGTGGGCGCCAAAGTCGGCCAGGGTCTTGGCGGCAAAGGGGCCGGCGATGAGTTGTCCGAGTTCGAGGACGCGAATGCCCTCGAGGATCTGTTGCGCCATGGGGTGTCTCCGTGCGATGCGGTGTCTTGTTGCAGTGCGGCAAGCCCAATGACTGGCTTGTCATACATTGCGTTCGAACGGAGTGTGCCCCAGCAGGGGGCCTGCCAGGAATCGGCAATCGGAGAAGCGGGCTTTCTCGGAACGCGAAAGGCTGCGGAGCCGCTCAGCGCGGGCGCGTCAGAACGGCGCCCGGTCCCCGCACAGGTGGGTGATCAGCAGACGGGCCGAGACTGTCAGCCCGGCCGGGTCGCGCAGCCCGATCAGCAGCGAGCGGCGCGCCCAGGCGTCTTGCAGCGACACCAGCGACAGCCCCATCGACTTGACGTGCGGCTCGGCAGCGATGCGCGGCAGCACGCCCACGCCCAGACCGGCCATCACCATGCGGCACATGGCATCGAAGCTGCGCACCTGGATGCGCAGCCGGAACGGCCGGTCGAGCCGGCTGCTCTCCTCGAGCAGGCGCGCGGCCAGCGAGGTTTCCTGCGGCAGGCTGACGAAGTCGAATTCCAGCGTATCGGCATAGTGCACCGGGCCGCGCGCGGCCAGCGGATGGTTGGGCGGCGTGATGATGACCAGCTCGTCCTGCCGGTACTCGATCGTCATCAGCCCGGCCGCGGGGGTGCGGTCGGCAAAGATGCCCACGTCGGCGCGGTTCTCGACCAGCGCGGCGACGATATCGCGGCTGTTCTGCTCTTCCAGCTCGATGCGGATGGTGGGATGACGCTGCATGAACGACGCCAGGTCGTCGGGCAGGAACTGCGTGATCGCCGAGGTGTTGGCGCACACCCGCACCTGCCCGCGCACGCCCGAGGCGTAGTCCGACATCACGCCGGCCATGCGTTCGACGTCCTGCAGGATGGTCAGCGCATGGTGGAAGCAGGCCTGGCCGGCCTCGGTCAGCTGCACGCCGGCGGCATGGCGGAAGAACAGCGGCGCGCCGACCGCGGTTTCCAGGTCGGAGATGCGCTTGCTGGCGGCGGCCACGGCCAGGTGCGACTGGCGCGCGCCGGCCGAGATGCTGCCCTGCCGGGCCACGGCGACGAACAAGCCAAGCGTGACGAGATCGAAGCGGGCCAGGTTCATGGGAGAGGCAGGCGACTGAAGAAGGCGGAAGAACGCGGTGACCGGCGCGCGGGCAATCGGCCCCGCGCGATCGTGCTCAGAGGTTGCGGCGGTCCATCACCGCACGCGCGATGGTGCCGGCATCGACGTACTCCAGCTCGCCGCCCACCGGCACGCCGCGCGCCAGGCGCGACACCTTGAGGCCGCGCGCCTTGAGCATTTCGCCGATGTAGTGCGCGGTGGCCTCGCCTTCGCTGGTGAAGTTGGTGGCGACGATGACTTCGCCGACCGGGCCGCCCAGCTCGGGCTCGGTGGCGCGCGCGAGCAGCCGGTCAAGATGGATCTCGCGCGGGCCGATGCCGTCCAGCGGCGAGAGCCGGCCCATCAGCACGAAGTACTTGCCGCGGTAGGTCAGGGTCTGCTCGATCATGACCTGGTCGGCCGGGGTTTCCACCACGCACAGCACCGAGGCGTCGCGGCGGTCGTCCAGGCAGGTCTCGCAGATCTCCTGCTCGGTGAAGGTATTGCAGCGCTGGCAATGGCGGATATGGTCCGCCGCGCCGCGCAGCGCATCGCCCAGCTTGCGCGCGCCCTCGCGGTCGTGCTGCAGCAGGTGGTAGGCCATGCGCTGGGCGGACTTGGGCCCGACGCCGGGCAGCACCCGCAGCGCTTCGACCAGTGCCTGCAGCGAGGTCGGGGACGATGCCTTCACAGTGGCGTTCAGAACGGCAGCTTGAAGCCCGGGGGCAGCGGCAGGCCCGAGGTCATCGAGCCCATCTTTTCCTGCGAGGTGGCTTCGGCCTTGCGCACGGCGTCATTGAAGGCGGCGGCGACCAGGTCTTCCAGCAGGTCCTTGTCTTCGCCCTCGGCCAGCAGGCTGGGGTCGATGGTGACGCGCTTGACGTCGTTCTTGCAGGTCATGACCACCTTGACGAGACCGGCGCCGGACTGGCCCTCGACCTCGATCTGGGCCAGCTGCTCCTGCATCTTCTTCATGTTTTCCTGCATCTGCTGGGCTTGCTTCATCAGCCCGGCGAGTTGACCTTTCATCATGATGGAATGCTCCTGGATTCGGTAAGAAATTCGGTGAAGTAAGTTCGGTAAAGCAAACGCAGGCCGCGGATCAGGCGGCGCGCGGCTGGATCGAGCCCGGCACGATCTGGCCGCCAAAATCGCGCAGCAGGCCCTGGACAAAGGGATCGGCCTCGATCACGGCCTCGGCTTGGCGCTGGCGCTCGGCGCGCGCCTCGGCATCGGCGGCCGCGGCCGTGATGGAAACCCCGCCGACTTCGCAGACCACGCGCACCGGCTCGCCGAAGTGGTCGCACAGCGCCTGCTGCAGCCGCTCGGACACGCCGTTCTCGCCCAGGGCCGCGACCGGGATGCGCAGGTGGAAGGTACGTCCGACCACCTGGGTCAGTTCGCTCTGGTAGGCCAGCTGCTGCGCCAGGCCCTTCAAGGGCAGGCCGGCGGCCAGCACCGGCCATTCGCCGGTGAAGGCCGGCGGGGTGCCATCCTCGCCCGCTGCTGGCGGGCGCGGGGCGACGAACTTGGCGGACTCTGCCGGCGCCGCGGCTGGCTGCACCGGAGCGGTCTCGCGCGCCGGCTCGGCCTCGCGCGCGGGCGCCCGGCGCGGCCCGGCGGCACGCGCTGCCGGTTCGTTGAAACCGTTGTCGCGGTAGCCAGGATCGCTGTCATAGGGGCCGATGACCGGCAGGTCAGGCGGCAGCTCTTCCCACGGCGGCACATCGCTGCCACCCGCCAGCTCCCAGGGCGGCACGGATTCCGGCTCCGCCTGGCGCGCGGCGGGCCGTGCCGGCGCTGCCGGCGACTGCATGGGCGCCTTCGCAACCGGTGCCGGCGGCCGACTCACGGCTGCCGCGCCGGGCGCGCGCAAGGGTTGGGCCGGCGGGCGCTGCGCGGCAGCCGGCGCTGGCGCCATGGCCGGCGGCGGCGCCTTGCGGCCGCCCCCACGGGCAGCGGAAGCCTGGCGGGCGGCCGCCAGCGCGGCGGCGGCGGGCGACATGGCCCCGTTGCCGGCGCCAGCGGCCGGCCGTGCCGGCGCAGCTTCAGGGGATGCAGGGACAGCGGCAGGTGCGGCAGCGGGTTCAGCCACTGCCACGGGCTGGACCGCCCGTGCGGGCATAGGGGCAGGGACCGGGGCCGCCGCAGCACCGGCCTTGGCCTGTTCGGCGGCATTGGCCACAGCCGTCGCATGGCGGGTATCAACGGTTTGCGCGGCTTCGGCACCACGCTGGCGCGCAGGCGCGGCACCACCGCCCTGCCCTTGCGCCGTAGTGGGTTCAGACGACGGCCGGAACGCCAGCATGCGCAGCAGCGTCATGGTGAAGCCGGCGTACTCGTCCGGCGCGAGCGCCAGCTCGCTGCGGCCGAGGTTGGCGATCTGGTAGAACAGCTGCACTTCCTGCGCGTCGAACACCCCGGCCAGGCGCCGCACCTCATCGGCTTCGGGCCATTCGTCCTGCACCGAGGCCGGCACGGCCTGCGCCAGCGCCACCTTGTGCAGCAGCGAGCCCAGGTCCTGCAGCGCGCCGGCAAACGACAGGCTGCGGTCGGCCATGGCATCGGCAATCGCCAGCATGGCGGCGCCGTCCTCGGCGGCCAGCGCATCGAGCAACTGCACCAGGTAGCCCTGGTCGATCGCGCCCAGCATGCCGCGCACCGCGTCTTCCGAGACCTGGCCCGCGCTGTAGGCGATGGCCTGGTCGGTCAGCGACAGCGCATCGCGCATCGAGCCGTGCGCGGCCTGGGCCAGCAGGCGCAGCGCATTGCCGTCGTGGCCGATGCCTTCCTGCGCCAGAATATGGTCCAGGTGCGAGACGATATGCCCCGGCGGCATCTGCTTGAGGTTGAACTGCAGGCAGCGCGACAGCACCGTGACCGGAATCTTCTGCGGATCGGTGGTGGCGAGAATGAACTTGACGTGCCCGGGCGGCTCTTCCAGCGTCTTCAGCATGGCGTTGAAGGCGTGGTTGGTGAGCATATGCACTTCGTCGATCATGTAGACCTTGAAGCGCCCGGAGGTCGGGGCGTAGACCGCCTTGTCCAGCAGCTGCGCCATCTCGTCGACGCCGCGGTTGGAGGCGGCGTCCATCTCGATGTAGTCGACGAAGCGGCCGCTGTCGATCTCCTGGCAGGCCTTGCACTGCCCGCACGGCTGGGCGGTGATGCCGCCGTTGCCGTCAGGGCCGGTGCAGTTCAGGGCCTTGGCCAGGATCCGCGACAGCGTGGTCTTGCCGACCCCGCGCGTGCCGGTGAACAGGTAGGCATGGTGCAGCCGCTGCTGTTCCAGCGCGTGCGTGAGCGCGCGGACCACGTGCTCCTGGCCGACCAGCGTGGTGAAATCCCTGGGGCGCCATTTGCGCGCTAGAACTTGATAACTCATGGCGGCGATTGTAGCAAAATGCAGCCCCCCTCCGGCCGCCGCCGCCCCGACCTCGCGGTCTTTATTCGCCACGCGCCGCGCGGGCTGGCTCCGGTGGCCGCAACCAGCCCGCGGCGTGGCTCAGCCGCACTCGCCCACGTAGCCGCAATTAGCGCATTTGGCGCATCCGTCGACCTTGTGCAGGGCGTGCGCGCCACACTCCGGACACGGCTTGCCGGTGCCGACACCGGGGGTGCCGGGGGCTCGGACCGGGCTGGCGAGATCCGCCCCGGCATCCGGCGCCTGCCCCCCGCCTTCGCGCTGGGCCAGCCTGGCCGCCAGCGCGGCTACCGGCACCTGGCCGCCCTCGGCATCCAGGAAGCCGCGCTTGATCAGGATGCGCTGCAGCGCGTAGCTGAGCGCGGCCACTTCGGAATCATGGAAGCGCGGCACCTCGGTACCGTCCTGGCGCAGCAGCGTACCGTAGCGCACCGTGCCCTTGTCCCACACCACGTTGCGCATATCCGCCAATGCCTTGGCCACCGAGCCGCCAGAGCGCGCCACCATCGACAACAGCCGCATGGTCGAGGTGATCCACTGCTGGCCCTCGCTGCGCTGCCCCGCCGGCATGAAGAACTCCACCGGGCGCTCGATCTCCACCGGCTTGCCGTCGGCAACGCCGGCGACGCGCATGAAGTTGACGGTCAGGTAGACGGTCTTGTGGCCCTCGTAGGTCAGGTATTCGACCTTGGACGTCACCCCCTCCAGGTCGCCCACCGGCCGGCTGCCGAAGGGGCGAACCAACGGATTATCGTCGGCCACGGCAGCGGGAGCCACCGCCGGCGCCTCTACTGACAGCACGGCCCCCAGTACCGAATTGGGGCGATAGGTCGCCAGCCCCTTCAGGCCGGCCTTCCACGCCTCCAGGTACAAGTTGCGGAAGGCTTCGTACGGATAATCCTCCGGCACGTTGACGGTCTTGCTGATGCTGGTGTCGATATACGGCTGCACCGCTTCCAGCATCCGCATATGGTCCAGCGCCGACATCTGCAGCGCGGTGACGAAGGCATCCGGCAACTGGGCCATGTCGGCCCCCATGTGACGGTAAAGCCGCCAGGCATGATCCGCCACCTCGAAGCTGCGGTAGCTGTTGTCCGGCATCCGCTTCTTGCGGTTATAGGTCCACGAGAAGGCGGGCTCGATGCCATTGGACGCATTGTCGGCAAAGGCCAGCGTGATGGTGCCGGTGGGTGCGATCGACAGCAGGTGCGAATTGCGCAGCCCGTTGCGCGCAATGGCATCGCGCAAGCGTTCCGGCAGCCGGCCGGCAAACCCGCTCTGCAGGTAGGCGTTGGCATCGAACAGGGGGAAGGCGCCCTTCTCCACCGCCAGTTCGGTCGACGCCAGGTAGGCATCGTCGCGCATGCGTTCCGAGATCCGCGCCGCCAGCTGCCGCGCCGGCTCGGTGTCATAGCGCAGGCCCAGCATCACCAGCGCGCTGCCCAGCCCCAGGAAGCCCAGCCCGACGCGGCGCTTGGCGTGGGCCTCGGCCTGTTGTTCGGGCAACGGCCAGAAGGTCACGTCGAGCACGTTGTCGAGCATGCGCGTGGCCACGCGCACCACTTCGGCAAAGGCATCGAAATCGAATTCGGCCTGCGGCGAGAACGGCTGGCGCACGAAGCGCGTCAGGTTGATCGAGCCCAGGCAGCAGCAGCCATAGGACGGCAGCGGCTGCTCGGCGCACGGGTTGGTGGCCTCGATGCGCTCGCAGTAATAAAGGTTGTTGTCGGCGTTGATCTGCGACAGGAACAGGATGCCCGGCTCGGCATGGTCGTAGGTGGCCTGCATGACCTGGTCCCACAGGTTGCGCGCTGGCACGCGCCGGTACACCCACTGGCCGTCGTCGCGGCGATAGGCGCCCGCGGCGATCATGTCGGCACCCGGCTCGGCCTCATGCACCAGTTCGACCTCGCCGTCGGCCTGCACGGCCTGCATGAAGGCATCAGTGACGCCGATGGAGATATTGAAGTTGCTGAGGTCGCCCTTGTCCTTGGCGTGGATAAAGCTCTCGATATCCGGATGGTCGCAGCGCAGCACGCCCATCTGCGCGCCGCGGCGCGCGCCGGCGGATTCCACGGTGGCGCACGATGCATCGAACACCTTCATGAACGACACCGGCCCCGAGGCGCGCGAATGCGTGGCCCGCACCAGCGCGCCGGCCGGTCGGATCGCCGAGAAGTCATAGCCCACGCCGCCGCCGCGGCGCATGGTTTCGGCGGCCTGCGCCACCGCCGTGTAGATGCTGGGGCGGCCTTCGCGCGGCTCCGACACCGAATCGCCCACCGGCTGCACGAAACAGTTGATCAGCGTGGCCTGGATGCCGGTGCCCGCCGCCGAGTTGATGCGTCCGGCCGGCACGAAGCCGTTTTCCTGCGCCCACAGGAAGCGCGCGCTCCAGGCCTCGCGCTGGTCCTCGGGTTCGGCCTGGGCCAGCGCGCGCGCCACGCGTTGCCTGACATCGGCAATGCTGCGCTCTTCGCCCTTGGCGTATTTCTCGATCAGGACTTCGGTGGAGATTTCCTGCGGCGCCAGGGCGCCGCGAATGATCTGGTCGTTTGCGTTCATGTATTGGCTCACCACGGTCTGGGTCGGTGAATGGTCGGGCCGCCGCGGCCCGCGTTACCTGCGCCAGATCAAGCCGACGCATTTGCCGCGGGCAATGACCCACCACTGCAAAGGGCATTCAACGCAATTTCTCCGCGGTATCGCGGTCTGGGGTACAATGCCGCTCGGACGGGCCTCCTCGCATGGTGGCGCGGTCAACCTGGTCAGGTCGGGAACGAAGCAGCCACAGCCGTTTTCCGCCAGTGCCGAGGGTCAGGCTCGTCCACCTCACACCCCTCCTGCCGTACCCCTCCCGCTATCTCCGCACGCACGAGTCGTTCGCAGCGCAGTCCCTGTCACTTTAGTACAGCCGGGCCACGAGCGCGCGCGCCGCACATCCCATTTTGCGCCGATTCTGGCACCCTGTCCGGGTGCCACGCCAGCCGTCAGAACAGCGAGCCCTGCTGCGGCATCGGCGGCGCCAGACGCTCGGCGGGAATCCATTCGCCGTCCGCGGTGGCCACGCCGGCCTCGATACGCTTGCCCGGGAACATCGGCGCAAGCGCGGCCGCATAGCGGCCCAGCTGCGCGCGGTAGGCTTCATGCTCCTGCGGCAGGAGCCGCAGCTTGTAGTCGACGATCACCACGCGGTCGTCGAACTCCACCAGCCGGTCGATACGCAGCAGCCTGCCGCGCGCGTCATAGAGTTCGACTTCATTGCGCGCGCTGCGGGCGTCCCCCGCCCCCAGCAACGGCGCCAGTGCCGGCGCGCACAGCATCGCAGCCACCGCCTCCAGCGCTTGCGCCACCTGTTGCCGCCACGCCTGCCGTGCCGCCCCGGTGTGCGCGCCCGTCAGCGGGAACCAGCGCAATACGGTGTCGATCCCCGGCACGCCGGCAAAGGCTTCGGGATAGCGCGTCAGGCGTTCCAGCAAGGCATGCACCAGCTCGCCGTGGCGGGCGGCCGCAGCGTTGAAGACGATGCCGTCGGGCTCGTCTTCGGCCTCGCCCTCTTCTTCAAACCCGATCCCCTGCCGCGCATCCACCGCATCGCGATAGCGCAGCCGGAAGTCGGTAAAGCGCACCGGCTCGCTCAGGCGCGCGGGCATCGGAGCCTGGTCCTGCGCATCGGCCAGCTCGCCCGGATAGGCCGGCACCATCTCGCCGACGCCTGCGGCCTGCAGCCGCACATACCAACTGCCGGCGATCTCGGCATTGCCCTCGCCCGAACCGCTGCGGCTGGCACGGCCCTTGACCCCGCTGACCAGCAGGCCCTGCTGCGCGCGCGTCATGGCCACGTACAGCAGGTTCCAGTTCTCGCGCTCGCCCAGCGCCGCCTCCGCCTCGAACAACGGCGCCCGCGCCAGCCCGCGCTCGCTGCGCTTGCCGTAGGCCGAGAAATGCCGAGGCACCGGCGACGACGGCGGCCAGTCGACCAGGATGCCGCCCCGGTCCGCGGCCGGCTCACTGTGGTTGGCATCGAGCAGCACCACGAACGGCGCCTCCAGGCCCTTGGCCGCATGCACGGTCAGGATATGGACCGCGTCGAGGCCGGCAAACGCCGGATCGTCCTCGGCCGGCTCCACGTCTTCGGCGCTCTCGCCCATGCCGCCTTCATCGGGGCTTTCGCCCTCGTCGCCGCGGCGGATTTCCTGCAGCTCGTCGATAAATTTCGGCAGGCTCGGATAGCGCCCGCCGTCGAGGTCAAGCGACAGCTTCAGGAAGGCGTCGAGGTTGGCCAGCACCTGTTCGCGGATATCCGGCGGCGCGGCCTCGGCATAACGGCGCCGCACTTCGCCGCCGTGGAAGATCTGGTCAATCAGGTCATGCACCGGCCGGTGCGGCGCGACGCGCAACCACTGGCGCAAGCGCTGCACGCCTTCGCGCAGCGCATCGGATACGTGTTCGGGCAGGCCGCCTGACTCGATGCGTGCCCACCAGCCGCCCTCGCCTTCGATCCGGGCCAGCGCCAGCAGGTCGTCGTCTGTCGCTCCCACCAGCGGGCTCTTCAGCACGTGCGCGAGATCCAGGTCCGATTCCGGCGTCATCAGGAACGCCAGCAACGCCGACAGGTCCAGCGCCTCGAGCGTGGCCAGCAGGCCGCCGCGGCGCGGGCTCAGGCACGGGATGCCGGCCTCGCGCAGCGCGCGCTCATAGTCAGCCAGATGGGTCTTGCGGCGCACCAGCAGATGCATGTCGCTCCAGCGCGCGGGGCGCTGTTCGCCGCCCTCATGGACCGGCACGGTGTCGCGCACCAGGCGCAGCCACGCGGCCACGCGCCGGCCCTCTTCCAGCCGCAGCGAATCGCCGGCCTGCCGGCGTGGCTGCAGCAGCGTGTCGCGATGGGCGGAGGCGGCTTCGGCGGACTTGTCCTCTGCACCATCGTCAACGGCGTCTTCGGCCTTGTCCTCGGGCTCCACCAGCGGCAGCAGCCAGACCGGCCCGTTGCCTCCGGCCAGTGCCGTGGTCTGGGTCGCGTACAGCGGATAGCGGCCCTCGGCGCGTGCGGTGTCGAACACGGCGTTGACCCAGTCCAGCACTTCGGCACGGTTGCGCCGGGTGCGGTTGGTGCGCAGCACGGTGGCGCCGAACGTATCGCGCAGCATCTCGCCGGCCGCGCCGAACAGCCGTGCATCGGCGCGCCGGAAGCGGTAGATCGACTGCTTGGGATCGCCCACCAGGAACACCGTCGGGCGCTCGCCCAGGCCCGCATAGCCGGCCAGCCAGCCCTGCAGGATGCGCCACTGCAGCGGGTTGGTGTCCTGGAACTCGTCGAGCAGCAGATGGCGGTAACGCGCGTCCAGCCGCACCTGCAGGTACGTGGCGGTCTCTTCGTCCGACATCAGGCGCGCGGCCTGCCATTCCAGGTCGGCGAAGTCCATCGCGCGCTGCTCGTCCTTGTGCCGCTGGTAGCGCGTCAGCAAGGCATCGCCGATGCAGAACAGCGCGCGGTTGATCGCCAGCACCGCGGCTTCGCAACAACGCGCGCTGATGTCGTCAAGCATGGCGCAGATCGAGGCATGCTCGTCCAGCAACGCATCGACCATGCCTTCGCCGCCGGCGGCCTTGACCAGCGCCGCGGTGCGCCGCAGCGAACGCGGGCCGCCGGTGGTGGTGAAGAACGCGGCGCGCAACTGCGCGAACGCCCGTTCGGCGGGCTTGCCGGGCGCCGCGCCCGCTTCGCGCCACGCGGTGATCGCCATCAGCGCATCGGTGATGCGGGCGGCGTGGGTCTGCTCGGTCTTGCCGGCCGCGCCCAGGCGCAGCGCCAGCGACTCGCAGGCATCGCGCCAGCCTTCGTCGGACAGCGCCTGCAGCAGCACGTCGCCCCGGGCGTCTTCGCCCAGGCAGTCGGACAGCGCCTGCAGCGGGTCGCCGCCCTCCTGCATCGCCCACCATTCGCTGCGGGCATGGAACATCGCGTCCAGCAGCGCGCGTGCCTGGAAGTCGCCCACGGCATCGACCAGCGTTTCCCACGCGGCGCGCAAGTCGGTGTATTGCTCCGTGGCCAGCGCGCGCCAGACCGGGGCCCAGGCTTCGCGTTTCATGCGCAGCGCATCTTCGCGCAGCGCCGCGCCCGGCACGATGCCCGAGGCCAGCGGCGCGCCACGCAGCAGCGTGCCGAACCAGCCGTGGAAGGTATCGATGGCCATGCGCCCGGGCGCGGCCAGCACCTGCGCATGCAGGCGCCGCGCACGCGGCAGCGCCTCGCGCGCGGCGTCATGCGTCAGGCCGCGCTGCACCAGCGCTGCGACCACGTCTTCATCGCTGTCGCGCGACATCTGTGCCAGCACCTCCAGCAGGCGGTCGCGCATTTCTTCGGCGGCCTTGCGCGTGAAGGTGATGGCCAGGATCTCGTGCGGCGCGGCGCCGGCCAGCAGCAGGCGCACCAGCCGCGCCACCAGCAGCCAGGTCTTGCCGCTGCCGGCACAGGCCTCTACCACCACCGAGCGCGCGGGATCGCAGGCGGCGCGCGTGAACTCGGCCTCGGAAACGGGCTCGCCGTCGCGCTGGTAAGGCTGGACGTGGTGCGGATCGTGGGGCGTCATGATGTCAGCGCCGGCACGGCGGTGGATTCCCAGAAGCCCTTGCGGCACAGGCCGCGGGCGGTGCAATACAGGCAGGCGGAGGCATCGCCGAAGGCCGGCAGCCTGGCACCCTGGCGCAGGCGCATGACGTCGTCGCGCATCTGCCGTTCCAGCCAGATGACGGCGGCTTCAAAATCGGGCAGGCCGACTTCGCGCTGCGCCGCCGCTGCGCCCTCGCGCGCGCCTTCGAGCGATACCCAGCTGCCCGCTGCCGCATCGGCGCGCAGCAGGCCGTAGAACGGCAGCTGGCAGTCTTCCCCGACCTCGGCCAGCTTGCGCTTGAGGCGGGTGGCGCTCTGCGTCTTGTAGTCGAGCACGGCATGCGCCCCGCCCGGGCCCTGGTCAAGCCGGTCGATGCGCCCGGTCAGGCGCAGCGGCTGGCCGTCGGGCATCGGCAGGTCGATGCCGGCGTCGAGCTCGCCGCCGCGCCAGAACCAGCCCTCGGCCTCGCGCGCGGATTGCCAGGCGACATACGACGGCATCACCTCGCGCCAGCGCCGGTAGTAGGCAATGGCATTGCCGTCCTCGGCCATCAGCGCGCCGAACACGCCTTCGGAAATCTCGGCCAGGCGGGCCAGGCGCCGGTCTTCCGCCAGCGTCTCGCCACGCTCGCGGCGCGCCTGCAGGTCCTTGTGGTAGCGCAGCAGCACGTGGTGCAGGTGTTCGCCGATCTCGCGTTTCTCCAGCTCGTCGCTGACTGTCTCCAACCCGGCCAGGCCCAGCATGCGGCCGGCGAAGAACTGGTAGGGGCAGCGGCGCAGCATGTTGTAGGCCTGCGCGCTCCAGCGCACCGGCACCAGCGCGGGCTCCGCCGCCGGCGCCGGCATGCCCTGCGGATCGGCAAAGGTCTCGTGCGCCTGTGCTGCGGCGGAAGCTTCGATGCTGACGCCCGCGCGCGCGCAGCACGCCGCCAGGCGCTCGATCCAGCCCGACACATGATGCGGCTCGCCGCGGCTGCCGTAGCGTTGCCAGGTCAGCACCACGTCGTCGTTGTTCAGCAGCACCTCGGCCAGGTCGCGCGCCTGTTGCGCAAAGCGGGCCTCGCGGTCTTCCAGGTCCAGCTCGCGCCGCATCTGGTTGGAGAAGAACATCAGCTCGGCGGCGCTGGACGGCAGTTGCGCGTCATCGCAGCCGACGATCACCACGCCCTCGAAGCGGCGCATGCGCGCGCCGTTCAGCGGCAGGATGGTGATGCGCGCCGGGCCGCTGGCCGAGGGCTCCTTGTAGGCGACCGATTCCAGCAGCGCCGACAGCATCGCGCGGAACTCGCCCTGCGACAGCGTGGCATGGCCGCCGGTCTCGTCCAGCGGCAACTCCTGCAGCCGCGCCAGCGCATCGAGCAGCTGGCTGCCGGCATCGTCCGCGGCCAGCGCTGCGCGCATGCCGAGGCCGTCGAGCATGCCGTCGAGCCGTTCCAGCCAGGTTGCCAGCGGATGCTGCGCGAGGCCGCGCGGCCAGCGCGCCGCCTCGTCGGCGAGCACGGCGATGAGCGCGTGCGCGGCGTGGCGCGGCGCTTCGGCGGCATCCTCGTCTTCCGTGGCAGCTTGCTGCGCCGCGGTCGGTGCGTGGCCGAACAGCTGGCGCAGGCGCGCCCAGCCGCCGGTGATGCCCTCGCGCCGCACCTGGCGCTCCAGCAGCGCGATGGCCGCGCCGCGCCCGGCAACCTCCGGCAGGCAGAACGGGCTCTTGAGCAGGTCCAGCAGCGCGGCGGTGTCGCCGTCGCGCACCAACAGGTCGAACCAGCGCATCAGCGCGGCGGCCGCGCGCGTGGTGGAAAGCTTCCAGCCGGTCTCGTCGCGCACCGGTGCGCCGGCGCGCGCCAGCAGGGCACGGGCGCGCCGCGCCACCACGCGGTCGTGCGCGACCAGCGCCACCTGGCGGCGGCCTTCATTGAGCCACTGCACCAGCTGCGCGGCTGCCGCGGCGGCTTCATCCTCGAAGCGCGCGCTGCCGACCACGCGGATCGACGGACGCTGCGGCGGCAGCGCAGGCATGGCCGGCGCGGGGGCGACGGCTTCGGCATCATCGACGATCCTTGCTTCCGGCCATAGCGCCAGCAGGGTCTGGTACCAGTCGGCATCGCTCCCGCCCTGCCCGGTCCAGTCATAGCCGACCTGCAGCACCGGCACCAGCTCGGCGGCATCGCGCAGGAACGCGGCTTCAAGCGGCGTGGGCGGGGTCGGGGCAATCCAGATCACCGGGCCGCGCAGCTGCTGCGACAGCTCGCGCAAGGCGCGGCGCCGCGCCGGCAGCGGATCGTCCGGGCCGGACAGCGCCTGCCAGAATGCCAGCACGATGCGCGCCTCTTCGCCGAGGAAGCGCTCGGACAGATGCGAATAGGTCCGTTCCAGCGCGCCCTGCAGCAGGCCGGCGCGATCGTCGCCGTCGATCTCGTCATCGTCGCGGATGGCGGCGTCTTCGAGCCAGCGCGCGTTAAGCTCGTCGCAGATCGACAGCAGCGTCTGCGACAGGCCCCATGCGGCGGTCTCGTTCTGGGCGCCGAAGGCGCGGCGCAGCCAATCCTGCCCGCGCACCGCCTGCTGCACGGCCAGCAGGCGTGCGGCCGGGCTGCGCACCGGGGCGCCCTCGGGCGGCAGGTCGAGCAGCCAGTGGCCCAGCGTCAGCACGCGCGGCAGCAGCCGCGGGCTGCCCGACGCGCGCGCGGCGGCGTCCAGTGCCTGGCGCACGCCCGGGATCTGCGCCGCGGTGGGCACGACCACGTGCGCGCCCGCCTCCGGCGCGCCGCAGCGGTCGAGGAAATACCAGGCAGCCGTGGCCGCCTGGTCAAGGAAATCAGGGCCAGGGCGGAAACGTAGCGACGTCATGGGCGCGTGGGGCGCAGCCCGGAATGGCTGCGCGAACTGCGTCGGTCGGCGAAAGCGTCAGGATGCAACGGAAACAATACGGGCGCCGCCGGCCTGGGCGGCTGGCGGCAAGTGTGATGCAGGGCAGGCGGAACCGGCTCAGTCCGAACCGCCTTCCAGCCGGGCGCGGATTTCGCGCGCGGTCTCGAGCAGGCCCTCATAGCCGGAGCGCGCATGCTCGGGCAGGTCCGGGTCGCCCACCAGGGTACCGAGGGTCTCGATGATGCTGTAGACCAGGCCGCGTGCGGCACCGCTGGCGATGCTGTTGGTCTCCACGGCGCTGCTGATATGGTCCAGCGCATCGCTCAGGTGGTCCACGTCCGGCGCCTGGCCGGGCTCGGGCTCGGGCTGCGAAGGCTTGCGGGGATCGGTGTTCATGTCGATGACCTAGTCAGTGGCGCAGGATGCAAGATTGGTCCGCTGGCGCCGCCTGCGGACCGCTTTCTATTCTACGCGCACGCCACACTCAATCGGCACCGCGCGGCGCGCACAAGTGCATTCTATGACACACCCTCCCGCACGCCGCAAGCGATTACCCGAATCTCTCGGCGCCATAGAAAATAAGCATTTCAATGAATCCTCCGATTGCAGCAGAATCATTTCCGTGCCGGCGCGCTTTCGAGTGTTTGCCAGGCCGGTCTTGAAAATCGGCAAACTGGTAACATATCGGCAGCACCGGGCGCGGCAGCGGCCCCCACAGCCTGTTTGCGGGCTGCGGAGGCAGCCCGACGGGTCCGCGCAATCTCGTGTAAGGTAACGGTTCGGCCCTCCGAAGTCTCCAGCCTTCAACATAAACAGAGCGAAACCAGAGGTTTTCCGCCATGAGCGAACAAATCAAGTATGTGAGCGACGCCTCCTTCGATGCTGACGTCCTCCAGTCCGACAAACCCGTCCTGCTCGACTTCTGGGCGGAATGGTGCGGCCCCTGCAAGATGATCGCGCCGATCCTGGACGAAGTCGCCAAGGACTATGGCGACAAGCTGCAGATCGCCAAGATCAATGTCGATGAAAACCAGCAGGTGCCGGCCAAGTTCGGCATCCGCGGCATCCCGACGCTGATCCTGTTCAAGAACGGCGCGGTCGCGGCCCAGAAGGTCGGCGCGCTGTCCAAGTCGCAACTGACCGCCTTCCTCGACGGCAACCTGTAAGCTGCGCGCCGGGACCTGACCCACGGTCCCGGTTTTGTCACGATCCGACGTGCGTGCGCCACATCCTGGCGGCCCGGTCGGATTGTGCTAAGATGCCACCAACAACTCCCCGAGCGTTCGCTCATTTCCCCCCTTCCCTTTAGGTCTCGCCCGTCCGGGCCCATCTGTACCCCTCGTCTATGCACCTGACAGAACTCAAATCGCTTCACGTGTCTGCGCTTCTCGAAATGGCGGCTACGCTCGAGATCGACAACGCACAACGGATGCGCAAACAGGAACTGATGTTTGCGATCCTGAAGAAGCGCGCCAAGATGGGCGAAACCATCTTTGGAGACGGCACGCTGGAGGTGCTGCCCGACGGCTTCGGCTTCCTGCGCTCGCCCGAAACCTCGTATCTGGCCAGCACGGATGACATCTACATCAGTCCGTCCCAGATCCGCCGCTTCAACCTGCACACCGGCGATTCGATCGAGGGTGAAGTGCGTACGCCCAAGGACGGCGAACGCTACTTTGCACTGGTCAAGGTGGACAAGGTCAACGGGCAGCCGCCCGAAGCGGTCAAGAACCGCATCATGTTCGAGAACCTGACGCCGCTGCACCCGAACCGGCCGCTCACGCTCGAACGCGATATCAAGGCTGAAGAGAACATCACCGGCCGCATCATCGACATGATCGCGCCGATCGGCCGCGGCCAGCGTGCGCTGCTGGTGGCGTCGCCCAAGTCCGGCAAGACCGTGATGCTGCAGCACATCGCCCACGCGATTGCCAACAACCATCCGGAAGCGGACCTGTTCGTGCTGCTGATCGACGAGCGCCCGGAAGAAGTGACCGAGATGATGCGTTCGGTGCGCGGCGAAGTGGTTGCGTCGACCTTCGACGAACCGGCCATCCGCCACGTTCAGGTTGCCGAAATGGTGATCGAGAAGGCCAAGCGCCTGGTCGAACTGAAGCGCGACGTCGTGATCCTGCTGGACTCGATCACCCGTCTGGCGCGTGCCTACAACACCGTGGTGCCGGCCTCGGGCAAAGTGCTGACCGGTGGTGTGGACGCCAACGCGCTGCAGCGCCCGAAGCGCTTCTTCGGTGCCGCGCGCAACCTGGAAGAAGGCGGTTCGCTGACCATCATCGCCACCGCGCTGATCGAAACCGGCAGCCGCATGGACGACGTGATCTATGAAGAGTTCAAGGGCACCGGCAATATGGAAGTGCACCTGGAACGCCGCCTGGCCGAGAAGCGCGTCTACCCGTCGATCAACCTGAACAAGTCGGGCACGCGCCGCGAAGAGCTGCTGATCAAGCCGGAAATCCTGCAGAAGATCTGGATCCTGCGCAAGTTCATCTCCGACATGGATGAAGTGCAGGCGATGGAATTCATCATGGACAAGATGAAGGCCACGAAGAACAACGCCGAGTTTTTCGATATGATGCGCAGAGGCGGCTGAGCCCTTGCTGCAGCGTCAACGCAGCATCGCCGCAAGGCGGACAGGAAGGCGTGCCACGGCACGCCTTTTTTGTTGCCCGACCTTTTTTGTTGCCGGACCATTTCACAGCGCACCGCGCTACGCCCATGCTCGGCAAACTGACCTCATTCCTGCGCACCCGCTCGCGGGCCCGCAAGCTGGAGCACTACGCCATCCCCGATGCGCTGTGGGCGCGCACGGTCGCCACGCTGCCGTTCGTGCAGCGCTACGGCAGCGAAGACCTGGCGGCGCTGCGCGAACTGGCCACGCTGTTCATCGCCGACAAGGAATACTCCACCGCGCACGACCTGCCGCTGGCCGACGACATGGTGGCCAGCGTTGCCGTGCAGGCCTGCGTGCCGATCCTGAAGCTGGGGCTGCCTTGGTACCGGGGCTGGCACGGCATCGTGCTCTACCCGGGCGAGTTCATCATCCGCCGGACCGTGCAGGACGAGATCGGCCTGGTGCACGGCGTGGTCGAGGAAGCCAGCGGCGAGGCCTGGGAGCACGGGCCGGTGATCCTGTCCTGGCCCGACGTGCACACCCCCGGGGCCGGCATCGACAGCGACCACGAACTGCCGGCCGATACCTACAACGTGGTCATCCACGAGTTCGCCCACAAGCTGGACATGCTCGACGGCGAGCCCGACGGCGTGCCGCCCTTCTCGCGCGTGCTGCACCCGGACATCGACGCGGAAGCCTGGGCCGAGACCTTCCTGACCGAGTACGACCGCTTTGCCGAGTCCTGGGAGGCACGCGACGAGGCCGACTGGGAGCACCCGGAGCGGCTGCCGCCGGCGCTGCGCATCATCGACCCATATGGGACCGAGGCGCCGAGCGAGTTCTTTGCCGTGACGTCAGAGGCATTTTTTGTCGAGCCGACCGGGCTGGCGCGGCACTGGCCGGTTGTATACCAGTCGCTGGCCGCCTTCTATCGCCAGGACCCGGCCTCCATGTGATTCTTTTGCCATATTCATGCACAACACTTTCTGTGCCTCGCGTGGCGCAGCCTCTTCCCCAAGTATTTGTTTTTCTGCCATAATCCCGGTTTGCCCGTTACCGGCAAGTGGTTCGTTCGTCGCCGCGCCATGCACGCTCTCGCCCTCGGCGGAGAACAGCGGATTGCAACGGACTGGCTACCCAACCAGAAAGGACTCATCATGAAAGAAGGCATTCACCCGAATTACCGCGAAGTCGTGTTCCAGGACATGTCCAGCGACTTCAGCTTCATCACCCGCTCGACCATCCAGACCAAGGACAAGATCGTGAAGGACGGCAAGGAATACCCGCTGGCCAAGATCGAAGTCTCGTCGGAATCGCACCCGTTCTACACCGGCACCCAGAAGATCATGGACACGGCCGGCCGCGTGGAAAAGTTCCGCCAGAAGTTCGGCAACAAGCTGGGCAAGGCTGCGAAGTAAATCGCTTTCAGCGAACCCCGCTTCGCAAGGCCTGCGGACAGATGCTCCGGGGCCTGTGCGAAACAGCAAAGAGGCAGCATCGGCTGCCTCTTTGCTTTTGTGCCGGACCACGACCGGTACCGCCGCATTCATTGGATTTACCCCACACCCCGTGAGGCTTCCACGCCATGCCACGGCCCGCGCGGCCGCCGCATGCGCGATACTGTGGCCTTCGCGCCATTGCGCCACGGCCCGACCTGAGCATCGATGCGTCAAGCCAATACCTCCCCCGTCCAGTTGACCGCTGCCGCGACCGGCGCCCTGCCGCGCGCGCTGCTGCTGGCGATCTGCATCATCTATGGCCTGGTCGGCCTGTTCGGCCGCGACCCGTGGAAGAACGAGGACGCCGCCGGCTTTGGCGTGATGTGGCAGCTGGCCACCGGCAACCTGCACGACTGGCTGATGCCGAATATCGTCGGCCGCCCGTACAGCGAGGACGGCCCGCTGGTGTTCTGGATCGGCGCGCTGATGATCCGCGGCTTCGGCAGCTGGCTGGGCGCGGCCGACGCCGCGCGGCTGGCCACGGCGCTGTTCTTCTTCGCGACCTGCGCCTGCATCTGGTACACCACCTACCTGCTGGGCCGGCGCGACGAGGTCCAGCCATTTGCCTATGCCTTCGGCGGCCAGCCCAACGCGCGCGATTACGGCCGCACGCTGGCCGACGGCGCGCTGCTGATCTTCCTGGCCTGCGTGGGCCTGGCCATGCGCGGGCACGAGACCACGCCGCAGGTCGGCCAGGTCGCCTTTATCGCACTGGCCCTGTACGGCATGGTGCGCAGCCTCGACAAGCCCATCCAGGGCAGCCTGGTCTATGGTGCCGCGCTGGGCGGGCTGGCGCTGGCCAGCGGGCCCCTGCTGCCGCTGGCGCTGCTGGGTGGCAGCGCGGTCTGCGCACTGGTGTGCAAGCCGCTGCCGTGGCGGCGCCTGGCCGCCATCGGCATTCCGCTGGCGCTGCTGATGGTGTCGGCGTGGCTGGCGGCCGCCTACTTCGGCGCGGCCGACCGCAACGAGGCGGTGACCTTCATCCGCGAATGGTCGCGCTATGACCGCCGCAGCTACGGCTCGCCCAATGTGGCGACCTTCGGCTTCAACGTGCGCAACCTGTTCCTGTACACGTGGCCGGTCTGGCCGATCGCGGGCTGGGCCTGGATCGCGTGGACCGGCATGCGCCGCGCCCCCCATGTGGCGGCGCCGCTGGCGCTGCTGCTGCCGGTGCTGGTGCTGCTGTTCCTGCAGCGCAGTGCCGGCGACGTGCAGTTCATCCTGCTGCTGCCGCCGATGGCCGTGCTGGCCGCATTCGCGCTGCCCACGCTGGCGCGCGGCGTGATCAACGCGATCGACTGGTTCGCGCTGCTGTTCTTCACCATCTTCGGTGGCACGGTCTGGTTCATGTGGATCGCCAAGACCACCGGCTGGCCGCAGCGCATCGCACGCAACGTCTTCCGCCAGCTGCCCGGCTACCAGCATGAGTTCACCATTGCCGCGGTGGTGTTCGCGCTGGCGGCCACGGTCGCGTGGGTGCTGATCGTGCGCTGGCGGCTGTCGCGCGCGCCCAAGCAGATCTGGCGCCCGGTGGTGATTTCCGCCGCCGGCACCACCCTGATGTGGGTCATGGCAATGACGCTGTGGCTGCCCTCGATCAACTATGGCAAGACCTACCGCGACGTGGCCCAGGCCGCGGCGATGGCGCTGCCGCCTGCCTACCAGTGCGTCCAGCCGATCCGCATGGGCGATGCGCAGCTGGCGTCGTTCGCCTATTTCGGCCATATCCGCTTTGGCGGCCCCAACGACGGCTGCGACGTGCTGCTGCGCCATGACGCGGTCGACTATGGCGAGCCGGGCAATATCTCGCATTTCGAGTGGCGGCTGATCTGGGAAGGCCGCCGCCCCGCGGACCGCGACGAGCGCTTCCGCATGTACCGGCTGGTCGATACCGCGCGCGCCGTCCATCCGCGCCCCGACCTGCCGCGGCGCCGCCTGCCGCGCCAGCCCTGAGCCCTTTCCGGCGTCACCACCACCGCAGCGCCTGTCGCGCCATCGAACCATTCCGGCCGCAGGCGGCTGCGGGGCTGACCATCCAGCCCTGACCAAGCCTGCCGAGCCCTGAATGACCCTGTTCCAAGACCTTCGCCGTATCGCCAGCCTGGCCGGCCCGGTGCTGGCCGGCCAGCTTGCCGTTATCGCCTTTGGCGTCATCGATACCGTGATGGCCGGGCGCGCCTCGGCGACCGACCTGGCCGCCGTGGGCCTGGGCGGCTCGATCTACGTCACCATCTATATCAGCCTGATGGGCGTATTGCAGGCGCTGTCGCCCATCGCCGGGCAACTCTATGGCGCCGGCCGCATCGAGGCGATCGGCGCCGAGGTCCGGCAGGCCGCATGGCTGGGCGCCGCACTGGCGATTCCGGGCGTGCTGCTGCTGGCCTTCCCGGCCCCGCTGCTCGCTTTCGCCAAGGCGCCGCCCGAACTGGTCGAGAAAGCCACCGCCTACCTGCATTTCGGTGCCTTCGGGCTGCCGGCGGCGCTGGCATTCCGCATCTACTCGGCGCTGAACAATGCGCTGTCGCGCCCGGTCATGGTGACGGTGCTGCAGATCGGCGGGCTGGCGCTGAAGGTGCCGCTCAATGCCTGGTTCATCCACGGCGGCCTGGGCGTGCCGGCGATGGGCGGCCCCGGCTGCGGCCTGGCCTCGACGCTGATCAGCTGGGCCTGGTGCATCGCCGGGCTGCTGATCCTGCGCTACGGCAGCGCCTATCACCCGCTGCGGATCTTCAGTATGTGGAGCTGGCCGGCTGCCGCCCCGCTGCGCGCGCTGCTGCGGCTGGGCGTGCCGATGGGCCTGACCTACCTGATCGAGATCACCTCGTTCACGCTGATGTCGATCTTCATCACGCGCCTGGGCACGGTCACGCTGGCCGGGCACCAGATCATCGCCAACCTGGGCGCGGTGGCCTACATGCTGCCGCTGTCGCTGGGGATTGCCACCTCGACGCTGGTGGCACAGCATCTCGGCGCGCGCGACCTGGCCGGCGCCAGCCGCCTTGCCTGGCGAGGTATCCGCATGGCGGTGACGCTGGCGGTGCTGACCGGTGCCCTGCTGTGGCTGCTGCGCAAGCCGGTGCTGCATGCCTACGCGAGCGATCCCGCGGTGGTCGCGGCAGCGCTGCCGCTGGTGCTGTTCGTGGCGTTCTACCAGGCCTTCGACGCGGTGCAGGTGATGACGGCGTTTATCCTGCGCGCGTACAAGATCGCGCTGATTCCGACGCTGATCTATGCCGGCTCGCTGTGGGGCATCGGACTGGGCGGGGGTTATGTGCTGGGCTTCGGGCTGATCGAGGGCATGCCCGACTTCACACGCGGCGCCAGCGGCTTCTGGCTGGCCAACAGCATCAGCCTGGCGATTGCAGGCGTGCTGCTGGTGCGGTATTTCAGCCGGGTCAGCAAGGATCCGGAAAACTGACTCTGGCACTGGCCGCTCTCAAGGGCGGCGGCCGCATCTTCAGTAACCGGAAAAGAAAAACGCTCGCTTGCGCGGGCGTTCTAATTTGGCGGAGTGGACGGGACTCGCCCACATGCCGCGGGCCGCGGCTGCGCTTGCAAGCGCAGCCCTTCGAGCCCCGCCGGAAGCCGCGCAGGCGGCTTCCTCCACTCCGGAAAAGAAAAACGCCCGCTTACGCGGGCGTTCTAATTTGGCGGAGTGGACGGGACTCGAACCCGCGACCCCCGGCGTGACAGGCCGGTATTCTAACCGACTGAACTACCACTCCTTAGTCGGCGTCTTCCGAAGCTTCGCTTCAGTCGACTGGGCGTCTGATTACGCCCTGTTGTTATGGCGTCCCCTAGGGGATTCGAACCCCTGTACTCACCGTGAAAGGGTGATGTCCTAGGCCTCTAGACGAAGGGGACAGAAACTTGTTTTACAACGCTTCTGTCTTGCGCTGGAAAGTCCGCCATCATAGCAGGCTTTTTCGCGGCTGGGAAGCTTCTTTTCAGACGCATCCCAAATTCTGGTGGAGCTAAGCGGGATCGAACCGCTGACCTCTTGCATGCCATGCAAGCGCTCTCCCAGCTGAGCTATAGCCCCGTATCCGATACTGCTGGACGGTTACTGCTGGAACCACCTTCGCTGCCTGCCGCTTACCGCAGCATTTGCAGCGAAGACAGGATTATATAGCGAATTTCGCAACGAATGCAACATTTTTTATTGCGTTTGCGGCGATTAACGACATAATGCCTCACCCAAAGAAAAACCCGCATGGCGCAAACCATGCGGGTTCAGTTTTGGCGGAGTGGACGGGACTCGAACCCGCGACCCCCGGCGTGACAGGCCGGTATTCTAACCGACTGAACTACCACTCCTTAGTCGGCGTCTTCCGAAGCTTCGCTTCAGTCGACTGGGCGTCTGATTACGCCCTGTTGTTATGGCGTCCCCTAGGGGATTCGAACCCCTGTACTCACCGTGAAAGGGTGATGTCCTAGGCCTCTAGACGAAGGGGACAGAAACTTGTCTTTCAACACGTTCCGTCTGGCGCCACCCTAAACAACCTGGATGACACCTAAATCTTGGTGGAGCTAAGCGGGATCGAACCGCTGACCTCTTGCATGCCATGCAAGCGCTCTCCCAGCTGAGCTATAGCCCCATGGTACTGCTCTTTACTGCAACTTGCTGCGTTTTCGCCTGAATTAACTACCGTTTCAAGCGAAGCCAAGATTATATATCAACTATTAATCTTTGCAAGCTCCCGTTTCAGCTTTTTTCGCTTTCCCGTCACTTCAAAAATCAGTTCGGAGATTGCGAAGATCCTTGCGGATCCGCCAGCCCGCTTGGTCAGGGACCGCGCCGCAAGGAGAAAGAGATTATGCGCAAGTCCGGCCCGGAGCGCAAGCCCCCGGCGCGGACTTTTTGCGACTTTTTATGCAGCTGCCGCCAGGCGGCGCAGCACCGTGTCGCGGCCGAACAGTTCCAGCACCGCATCGATGCCTGGCGTCTGCAGCTGGCCGGCCACCAGCAGGCGCACCGGCATGGCCAGCTTGGGCATCTTCAGGCCGAACTCGGCCAGCACGGCCTTGAAGGTGGCGCTGATGGCTTCGCGCTTCCATTCCGGCAGCGCGGCCAGCTGGTTGGCCAGCGCCGCCAGCGCGGGCTGGATTTCCGGGGTCAGGTGCTCGGCCTTGAGCGCGGCATCCGCCTGCGGCTCGCCGCGATAGAACAGCAGCGCCGCCTGCGCGACCTCCTTCAGCGTATTGGCGCGGTCCTTCACCAGCGCCACCACGCCGGCCAGGTCCGCCCCTTCCACCTTGCCGCCGAGCGCCTCGATAAACGGCTGCGTCAGCGTGGCCAGGCGCTGGTTGTCGCCGACCTTGATGTAGTGGTTGTTCAGCCAGGCCAGCTTCTCGGGGTTGTACTGGGCGGGCGACTTGCCCAGGTGCTCCAGGTCGAACCATTCAACGAACTGCTCGCGCGAGAAGATCTCGGCGTCGCCGTGGGCCCAGCCCAGGCGCGCCAGGTAGTTCAGCACGGCTTCGGGCAGATAGCCCTCGTCGCGGTAGCCGGTCACGGCCATGGCGCCATGGCGCTTGCTCATCTTCTCGCCCTGCTCGTTGAGCACGGTCGGCAGGTGGGCGTAGACCGGCGGCGTGCCGCCCAGCGCGCGGATGATGTTGATCTGACGCGGGGTGTTGTTGACGTGGTCGTCGCCGCGAATCACGTGGGTGATCTTCATATCGAGGTCGTCCACCACCACGCAGAAGTTGTACGTGGGGGTGCCGTCCGGGCGCGCGATCACCAGGTCGTCGAGTTCGTCGTTGGAGATCTCGATGCGGCCCTTGACCGCGTCATCCCACACCACGCTGCCGCCGATTGGATTCTTGAAGCGGATCACCGGATCGACCCCTGCCGGCGGCTCGGGCAGGACCTTGCCCGGCTCGGGACGCCAGAAGCCGTTGTAGCGCGGCTTCTCGCCGCGCTCGCGCTGGGCTTCGCGCAGGGCATCCAGCTCTTCGGTGCTCATGTAGCAGCGGTAGGCCAGGCCGGACTCAACCATCTGCGCGACCACTTCACGATAGCGGTCCATGCGCTGCATCTGGTAGAACGGACCTTCGTCGATATCCATCTCCAGCCAGGCCATGCTCTCGAGAATCACGTCGACCGCTTCCTGCGACGAACGCTCGACGTCGGTGTCTTCGATGCGCAGGATAAAGTCGCCCTTCATGCGGCGGGCGAAGGCCCAGGGATAGAGCGCGGAGCGGATATTGCCGAGGTGGATAAAACCGGTCGGGCTCGGCGCAAAGCGGGTGCGGACGCGTTGGGTCATGGTCAGGGGCAAAAACAAGAAAGCCCGCGCGCAGCGGCGCGCAGGCTGGTGTATGTGCAGATCTTACATTATACCAACGCGCATCCCTCGCCCCGCCCGGCGTGCCACCGCCGTGCGGAATCATTTATGCTTGCGCCGGTCTGAGGTGATGCCGCTGATCCAGGCAATTCGATGCCAGCCCCATTGAGGAGCGCCCGCATCACATCCCTGTATCCGCCGGTCCCACCTGGCTACTGATCTCGCTTCATGCAACGACGTCATTTCCTCGGTATCTCCGCGGCCGCCCTGCTGGCGGGCTGCTCGTTCGGCCCGCGTCCCGCGCCGCCGCTCGCCACCACCCCGCCCGCGCCGCGGCCCGTCAAGATCGGCCTGGCGCTGGGCGGCGGCGCGGCGCGCGGCTTTGCCCATATCGGCGTGATCAAGGCGCTCGAAGCGCAAGGCATCCATGCCGACCTGGTCACCGGCACCAGCGCCGGCGCGGTCGTGGCGGCGCTTTACGCCAGCGGACTGAATGGCTTCCAGCTGAACAAGCTGGCGCTGACCATGGACGAGGCTGCCATCGCCGACTGGGCCCTGCCCTTCGGCACCCGCTTCGGCGGCTGGCTCAAGGGCGAGGCGCTGCAGAACTACATCAACCGGCTGGTGCAGAACCGGACCATCGAGGCCATGAAGCTGCCGCTGGGCATTGTCGCCACCGATCTCAAGAGCGGCGAGAAAATCCTGTTCCGCCGCGGCAACACAGGCCAGGCCGTGCGCGCGTCGAGCAGCGTGCCCGGGGTGTTCCAGCCGGTGTCGATCCAGGGTCACGACTATGTCGACGGCGGCCTGGTCGAGCCGGTGCCGGTGGATTCCGCGCGCGGCATGGGCGCGGACTTTGTCATCGCGGTCAACATCTCGGCCGACCCGTCGGCGCAGAAGAACGCGGGCCAGAGCGGCGTGCTGCTGCAGACCACCGCGATCATGGGCCAGTCGATCAACAAGATGGCACTGGCGCGCGCCGACGTGGTGATCCGCCCCGAGCTGCCCGATATGGGCGGCAGCGACTTCAACGCCCGCAACCGAGCCATACTGGCCGGCGAACAGGCCACCACGGCGGTGATGGCAACGCTGCGGCAGCGGCTGGAACAGGCCCGCCTGGCACCGGCCGGAACGGTCGCAGTGCAATAGCCCGGGGAGCACGCCCCGCCAAAGAAAAAAGGACTGTCGCAGCAGTCCTTTTTGCTTGTAGCGCGCCGGAAACTCAGCCGCCGTACATCGATGCGCGGACAACCTTGGGGTCATAGCGCTTGAGCGTCTCGACCATGTCGCCGAGGCCATCGGCGCCGCCCTCCTTGCCATCCTCGATGCGGCGGGCGCCGTTGTAGCGGGTCACCCAGTAAGACGCACGCATGTCGTCGACTCGGATCTTGCTGCCCGTGGACGGGGCATGCACGAACTTGTTGTCGCCGATATAGATGCCGACGTGCGAGAAGGTCTGGCGCATGGTGTTGAAGAACACCAGGTCGCCCGGACGCAGGTCGGTGGCCGCCACGGTGGTGCCGACACGGCTGATTTCGACAGAGCGGCGCGGCAGCATGAAGCCGAAGGTGTCCTGGAACACGTAGCGGACGAAGCCGCTGCAGTCCAGGCCGGATTCGGGGCTGTTGCCGCCGAAGCGGTAACGCACGCCAATCAGGCCCAGCGCATTCATGACCAGGTCGCCAGCCTTGCTGGCAACGTTGCTGGTGGAATTCACCACCGACGACAGCAAGCCGCGCTTGCCTTCCGCATGCGAATCCGCGGCGTGGGCCGTGGCATCGATACGGGCGTCGGCATCCTTGAATACCGTATCCGCCAGCACTCCATTCGACACAGTCGCACCGCAGACAATGGCAATTCCGACGGCGGCACGCGCCAGGGAATGAAGTACCGATCGCTGCATTGGTTCTCCCGTTGATCGTTCCAAAGCAAGCCCCGGCACAAGTCCGGGGCAGCTGGTTATATGTGAAATTCGCGTGAACTTCGCGAGAAATTCATGTGAACCTGCGGGGTGAACCCTATGCAACATCCGCACCAGGCTTTCCGGGCCTGTCTTGCACCGCAAACGTGCTATGCACGATCCAATGCGTCGGACGGACCACCCCCAAAACTAGTTCTCGCGGGATGGTAAAGGGTTGTCATTCACATGTCAAAGTTCGTTACAAATTCGCCGGATTTGACTGGCGAATCAAGGATATAGGCGGGAATTCGCACCTTGTTTATCGGATTGATCCGAACAACCGGATGCTAGCCAGGCGGGGCCGCGGCGTTGCTGCGCCGCACACCTCCGGGTCAGCCAGCGCCGACCTGCGCCGCCGCCATCAGCTTGCGCGTATAGGGGTGCTGGGGTGCGCCCAGCACCGCTTCGGTGTCGCCGGCCTCGACCACCTCCCCTGCCTTCATCACGAAAACCCGATGCGCCATGGCCCGGATCACCGCCAGGTCATGGCTGATGAACAGGTAGGTGAGGTTGTACTTGTGCTGCAGCTGGGACAGCAGCGCCAGCACCTGCTGCTGGATCGACACGTCCAGCGCCGAGGTGGGCTCGTCCAGCACCAGGATCTGCGGCTTGAGGATCAGCACCCGGGCAATGGCGATGCGCTGCCGCTGCCCGCCCGAGAATTCATGCGGATAGCGGCCCAGCGCGGTGCGGTCCAGGCCGACCTCGCGCAGGGCTTCGATCACGCGCTGGCGCGTGCCCTCGTGCGACAGCCCGGGCTGGTGCAGCGCCAGGCCTTCGCCGACGATCTGCTCGATGGTCATGCGCGGCGCCAGCGAGCCGAACGGGTCCTGGAACACCACCTGCATGCGCGCGCGCAACTGGCGGCGATCGTCGCGCGTGGCGGTGTCGAAGCTGCGGCCGAGGAAATGGATGGTGCCGCCGCTCTTGCGCTGCAGCGCCAGCACGGTATGCGCCAGCGTGGTCTTGCCCGAACCGGACTCGCCGACGATGCCGACGGTCTCGCCCTCGCGCAGCTGGAAGTCCACGTCCTTGACCGCCGCAAACTGGTCCTTGCCGAACCAGCCGGCCAGCCCGCGGCGCTTGCGCGCGTAGTTGACGCTCAGCTTGCGCGCTTCCAGCAGCACCGGCGCCAGCGGCACCAGCGGCAGCACCTCGCGCCTGGGGCGGCTGTCGATCAGCTTGCGGGTGTAGGGGTGCTGGGGGGCGGCAAACACCTGCGCGGTCTCGCCGGTCTCGACCAGCACGCCCTTCTCCATCACGCCCACGCGCTGGGCAAAGGAACGCACCAGGTTGAGGTCATGGGTGATCAGCATCACCGCCATGCCGAACTCGGCCTGCAGGTCACGCAGCAGGTCCATGATCTGGGCGCGGATGGTCACGTCCAGCGCCGTGGTCGGCTCGTCGGCGAGCAGCAGCTTGGGGCGGCAGGCCAGCGCCATGGCGATCATGGCGCGCTGGCGCTGGCCGCCCGAGAGCTGGTGCGGGAAGCTGTCGAAGCGGTGCGCGGCGTCGCTAATGCCGGTGCGCTCCAGCAGCGCGATGGCGCGCTCGCGCGCGGCGCGGCGGTCCAGGCCCTCGTGCAGCGCCAGCGTCTCGACGATCTGGTTGCCGATGGTGTACAGCGGGTTGAGCGCCGTCATCGGCTCCTGGAAAATCATCGCGATCTCGGCGCCGCGGATGCCGCGCATCTCGCGGTCCGACACCTCCAGCAGGTTCTTGCCCTCGAAGCGGATCGCGCCGTCGTAGTAGGCGTCTTCCACCAGCCGCAGCATCGCCAGCGCGGTCACGGTCTTGCCCGAGCCCGACTCGCCCACCAGCGCGTAGCGCTCGCCCGCGCGCAGGTCGAAGCTGACTTCACGCACGGCACGGGTGGCATGCTCGCCGTGGCCGAAGGTGACGGAAAGTTTGTCGACGCACATCAGCGTGGAACCGGGCGCCGGCGTCGCGGCCGGCGCCACGGCCGGCTGGATCACGGGAGACACCGCGGTCATGGCGTGGCCTCCGGTGCCGCCCCGGTCGGCGCGCCGGCCGGGATCTTGGGTTCGACCCGGCCGCGCAGCGCCGCCAGGCCCAGGCGGGTATCGAAGGCATCGCGCAGCGCGTCGCCCATGAAGGTCAGCAGCAGCAGCGTGACCACCAGCACCGCGAAGGTCGACAGCGAAATCCACCACGCATCCAGGTTGGCCTTGCCCTGCGCCAGCAGCTCGCCCAGGCTGGGCGTGGTCGGCGGCACGCCCATGCCGAGGAAGTCCAGGCTGGTCAGCGCCAGGATCGCGGCGCTCATGCGGAACGGCAGGAAGGTGATCACCGGGGTCAGGCTGTTGGGCAGGATATGGCGCCACATGATCTGCACGTTGGACAGGCCCAGCGCGCGCGCGGCCTTGACGTAGTCGAGCGAGCGGTTGCGGTAGAACTCGGCGCGCACGTAGTCGGACAGGCCCATCCAGCCGAACAGCGACAGCAGGATGATCAGCAGCGCCAGGCTGGGCTCGAAGATCGAGGCAAAGATGATCAGCAGGTACAGCTCCGGCATCGAGCTCCAGATCTCGATGGCACGCTGCGAGAACAGGTCGAAGCGCCCGCCGAAGAAGCCCATCAGCGCCCCGGTCAGCGTGCCCACCAGCACCCCGATCACGGTCAGCGCCAGGCTGAACAGCACCGACACGCGGAAGCCATACAGCAGCCGGGCCAGGATGTCGCGGCCGCGGTCGTCGGTGCCCAGCCAGTTCTCTGCCGACGGCGGCGCCGGGTTGGGCTCCTTGGCAAAGTAGTTGAGCGAGTCGTACGAATAATGGTTCAGCGGGAACACCGCGAAGTTGCCGTTGGTGGTGATGCGGTCGCGGATATACGGATCGAGGTAGTCCGCGGGCGTGGCGAAATCGCCGTCGAAGGTGGTTTCCGGGTAGACCTTGACGATGGGGAAATACCATTCGCCCTTGTAGTGCACCACCAGCGGCCGGTTGCTGGACAGCAGCTCGGCGCCCAGGCTCAGCACGAAGATGACCACGAAGATCACCAGGCTCCAGTAGCCGCGCCGGTTGCGGCGAAAGCGCTGCCAGGCGCGCTGGCGCGGCGAAGGCGAATGCGGCAGCCCGTTGGGGGCCGCGTGCGTGAACAGTTTCATCGGTGCAAGCCCTCGAAATGGATGCGCGGGTCCACCAGCACGTAGCAGACATCGGAGATCAGGCGCGTGACCAGCCCGATCAGCGTGAACAGGTAGAGCGTGCCCAGCACCACCGGATAGTCGCGCCGCAGCACCGCCTCATAAGACAGCAGGCCCAGCCCGTCGAGCGAGAACAGCGTCTCGATCAGCAGCGAGCCGGTGAAGAAGGCGCCGATGAACGCGGCCGGGAATCCCGTCACCAGCGGGATCAGCGCGTTGCGGAACACGTGCTTCCACAGCACGCGGCGCTCGCCCAGGCCCTTGGCGCGCGCGGTCAGCACGTATTGCTTGCGGATTTCCTCAAGGAAGGCATTCTTGGTCAGCATGGTGACCACCGCGAAGCTGCCCACCACCGATGCCGTGATCGGCAGCACCAGGTGCCACAGGTAGTCCATCACCTTGCCCATCAGCGAGAGCTGCTCCCAGTTGTCGGAGGTCAGCCCGCGCAGCGGGAACCACTGCACGAAGGTGCCGCCGCCGAACAGCACCAGCAGCAGCACGCCCAGCACGAAGCCGGGGATGGCATAGCCCACCAGCACGATGATGCTGGTCACCACGTCAAAGCGGCTGCCCGCGCGGATGGCCTTGGAAATGCCCAGCGGCACCGATATCAGGTAGGTCAGGAAGAAGGTCCACAAACCCAGGCTGACCGACACCGGCAGCTTGGACTTGACCAGCTCCCACACGCTGCGGTGCTGGAAATAGCTCTGGCCCAGGTCGAACTGGGCAAAGCGCTTGAGCATCAGGAAGTAGCGCTCCAGCGGCGGTTTGTCAAAGCCATACAGGGCCTGGATCTCCTTGATCTTCTCGGGGTCGACGCCGCGCCGCCCGCGGTATTCGGCGCCACCGCCGCTGGCTTCGCCGGCACCGCCCCGCCCTTTCAGTTCCATCATCATCTGCTCGACCGGGCCACCCGGCACGAACTGGATCACCACGAAGGTCAGCGTGATGACCCCGATCAACGTCGGGATCATCAGCAGAATGCGCTTGAGCAGGTAGGCAAGCATCGGCCGGTCCTCTTCCTTGTCTTGTTCGCGGCGGGCGCGTCAGCGTGCCTGCGGCTGCAGGTCCGTGCGCCACCATTGGCTCAGGATCCAGCCTTCGGCCGTGTAGTAATAGGGAAGGCGCTCCGGGTAGGCCAGCGTCTTGCGGTAGGACACGCGGTGCGATGCGCTGTACCAGTTCGGCACGATGTAGTAGCCATGCATCAGCACCCGGTCCAGCGCCCGCCCGGCGGTGACCAGTTCCTGCCGGGTATGGGCGTGCAAGACGTTATCCACCAGCTTGTCGACCACGGGCGACTTCAGCCCGAACAGGTTGTCCGAGCCCGGCGTGCCGGCCGCCTCGCTGGAAAAGCGGTCGCGCAGCTCGTTGCCGGGGCTTTGCGAGTCGGGAAAGCGGATCGACACCATGTCGAAGTCGAAATCCTCCAGCCGCTTCTGGTACAGCGCAAAGTCCGTGGTGCGCTGGTTCACCTGGATACCAAGCTTCTCCAGGTTGCGCACATAGGTGGTGATGACGCGGCTCATGGCGCCGCCGTCGTCGAGGAACTCGAACACCAGCGTCTCGCCCTTGGCGTTGCGCAGCGCGCCATCCGTATAGGTCCAGCCGGCCTGGGCCAGCAGGCGCCGTGCCTGGCGCAGGTTGTCGCGCAGCGAACGCGGCGCCGCAGTGCTGGGCTGGACCACGTCCGGGCCGAACACCTCCGGCGGCAATTCCGCACGCAGCGGCTCAAGCAACGCCAGCTCGCCCGGGCTGGGTCGGCCATCGAAGGTGGCGCTGGCGGCCAGCTCGCTGTTGGAGAACCAGCTGTCCAGCCGCCTGTAGGCGCCGTAGAACAACTGCCGGTTCAGCCATTCGAAGTCCAGCGCAAGGATCAGGGCCTGGCGCACGCGCACGTCCTGGAACACCGGCTTGCGCATATTCATCACGAAGCCCTGCATGCCTGCACCGTTGCGGTGCGGGAACTCGGTCTTCAGCAGCTCGCCGTTGCGAAAGCGGGTGCCCTGGTAGCTCTTGGCCCAGTTCTTGGCCTTGTATTCGACGATGGCGTCGAACTCCCCTGCCTTGAATGCCTCGAGCTTGGCGGTCTCGTCCTTGTACAGGCGGTAGGCCACGCGCGCGAAATTGAAGGTGCCGCGGCGCACCGCGAGATCCTTGCCCCAGTACTTCGGGTCGCGCTGGAAGATGATGCCGCGGCCGGCGTCATAGCGCTCGATCAGGTAGGGGCCACTGGTGACCGGCGGCTCGAAGGTCAGCTTCTCGAACGGAACCTTGGCCGTCCATTTCTTCGAGAACACCGGCAGCGAGCCTACGATCAGCGGCAGCTCGCGGTTGCGCTGCTTGAATTCGAAGCGCACTGTGCGCTCGCCGGCGACGATCACCGCCTTCACATCGGTACACATGCTGCGATAGCCCGGACTCGAGGCCTTGCTCATCAGCATGTCATAAGAATATTTGACATCCGACGCCAGCACCGGGTCGCCATTGGAGAAGCGCGCCTGGGGCCGGATGGTGAACGTGACCGACAGCTCGTCCGGCGCCACCGTGACATCCTCGGCGAGCAAGCCATAGGCGCTCGCGCTCTCGTCGGCGCTGCTGATCAGCAGCGACTCGAACATCAGCGCGTTCAGGCCGGGCGCCGACGTGCCCTTCAGCGTGAACGGATTGAACTTGTCGAAACTGGTGCGCCGGTCCGGATTGGCGAGTGTCAGCGTGCCGCCGGCGGGTGCATTGGGATTGGCATAGTCGAAATGCCGGAAATCCGCCTGGTACTTCAGGTCCCCGTGCAGCGCGAAGCCATGCGCCGCCAGCGCCGGATTGGAAAAGAGAGAGACCCCCGCCGCCAGCGCCATCGCCAGCCCGCTTGCGACCCAACCGCGCAGTACCGCATCCCGCCGGAAGCACTGCCATGCCGCCTGAAGCGGCCAACGTGCTTGAATAGGCATCCCGTTGGATTCCTCCACTATGACCTGTGGGGCCCGGCATTCTGTGGCCGGGCCAAGTATGAGACAATTTTACATGCGTCCGGGGTGGCGCCAGCCATCCGGACATTCCCTCTGCGCGGCGCAATAAAAACGACCGCAAGACAGCAAAGGCACGCACACGGCCGCACGGCGGACGCACGAAGCGTGCCTGATACACCACCTTGGAGAACTTATGGGATTTCTGGCAGGTAAGCGGATCCTGATCACCGGCTTGCTCTCTAACCGGTCGATCGCCTATGGCATCGCATCGGCGTGCAAACGCGAAGGCGCCGAACTGGCCTTCACCTATGTCGGCGAACGGTTCAAGGACCGGATCAGCGACTTTGCCAAGGAATTCGGCAGCGACCTGGTGTTCGAATGCGACGTCGGCAGCGACGAGCAGATCGCCGCGACCTTCGCCGCGCTGGGCCAGCGCTGGGATAAGTTCGACGGCCTGGTGCACTCGATCGGCTTCGCGCCGCGCGAGGCGATCGCCGGCGACTTCCTGGAAGGCCTGTCGCGCGAAGGTTTCCGCATCGCCCATGACATCTCCGCCTACAGCTTCCCGGCGCTGGCCAAGGCCGCGCTGCCGCTGCTATCGGACAAGGCCTCGCTGCTGACGCTGACCTACCTGGGCGCAGAGCGCGTGGTTCCCAACTACAACACCATGGGCCTGGCCAAGGCCTCGCTGGAAGCCAGCGTGCGCTACCTGGCCTCGTCGGTCGGTCCGCGTGGCATCCGCGCCAACGGCATCTCCGCCGGCCCGATCAAGACCCTGGCCGCCTCGGGCATCAAGGGCTTCGGCAAGCTGCTCGGCCACTTCGAGCAGGCCGCGCCGCTGCGCCGCAACGTCACCATCGAAGAAGTCGGCAACGTGGCCGCCTTCCTGCTGTCCGACCTGGCCAGCGGCGTGACCGGTGAGATCACCTATGTCGACGGCGGCTTCAACGTGGTCGGCGCCAGCGTCGCGGACGCAGAGTAAGCCCGTCCCGCCAGCGGACCGCGGATGAAAAAGGGGTGCCCGATGAGGCACCCCTTTTTTGTTCCTTGCAGACCTGTGCGCGCACCCACCAGGTCCGCCTGCATCACGCCTGCGCCGCGACTGGCGCGCCCTGCCGGCCCATGCTCAGCATCGACCACGCATAGACCACCAGGCCGCCCAGCGCCAGCAGCAGGCCGACCCAGCCGGTGGACTCCCAGCCGTAGCCGGCGGCAATGGTCACCCCGCCCAGCCACGCGCCGAGCGCGTTGGCCATGTTGAAGGCCGAGTGGTTGAGGGCCGCGGCCAGCGTCTGCGCGTCGCCGGAGACATCCATCAGCCGGATCTGCAAGGCCGGGCCCAGTGCCACCGTGGTGCCCACCAGCAGCACATTGATGGCAGCCAGCCAGGGATGCGACGCGGTCAAGGCGAAGGCGCCCAGCACCAGCGCCGCCCACACCAGCACGCCGCCGATGGTCGGCATCAATGCCTTGTCGGCCAGCTTCGCGCCGGCAAGGTTGCCCGCCACCGTGCCGATGCCGAACAAGGCCAGCACCACCGGGATACCCGCCGCCGGCATATGCGCCAGCTCGAGCATGGTCGGCTTGATATAGCTGAACACCGAGAACATGCCGCCGAAGCCGATCGCGCCGATACCGAGCGTCAGCCAGACCTGCTTGCGCTTGAGCGCCGACAGCTCGCGCAGCGGGCTGGCACGCCGGTCGGCCGGCACGAACGGGACCCACCGCCACACCAGCAGCGCCGTCAGTGCACCGAGGGCACCGACAATCACGAAGGCCGAGCGCCAGCCCAGCCAGGTGCCGACCGTGGCGGCGATCGGCACGCCCACCAGCGTGGCAGTGGTCAGGCCCAGCATCACCAGCCCCACCGCCTGCGCGCGCCGTTCGCGCGGGACCAGGCTGGCGGCCACCAGCGCCGCCACGCCAAAGTACGTGCCATGCGGAAAACCCGTGAGCAGGCGCGCCACCATCATCGACAGATAGGATGGCGCCAGCGCGCTGGCGATATTGCCGGCGGCAAACACCGCCATCAGCGCGATCAGCAGGTTGCGCCGCGGCCAGCGCGCGCCCAGCACCGCCAGCAGCGGCGCGCCGATGACCACGCCCAGCGCATAGGCGCTGATCAGGTGGCCGGCTTGCGGGATGGAGATGGCGAGGTCGCTGGCGGCATCGGGCAGCAGGCCCATGATGACGAATTCGCCGGTGCCGATGCCGAAGCTGCCGACCCCGAGCGCCAGCAGCGGCAGGCGGCCGGATGGATTGCTATCGCGGAAAGAAACGGAAGTGTCTGCGCCGCGGACGGGATCCGCGGCGGAATGTGCATGTGGGGCGGCCATGTACAGGATTGCAGGATGTTCAACAAAATGCCGCCCGCTGACGGGCGAGGTCAGTGCCCTCGCCTCTGATCGATCCAGCGTGCTCCTGTGCGGCGCGCAGGCTGTATTGTGCGGCAAAACCGCAAATCTTGCCCGCGCCGGCCTGACTGGCCGGCGTTGCTTACTTGGTCACGTGGACCAGCCGGTGCCACCAGTACCGAAGCGAGTGCTTCGCTATGCCGAACACCGGCTTGTGGTGGATGCCCACCCGGATGATGTAGCCGTAGACCCCGACCAACGCGGCCAGGAACACAAGGGACCAGACGACCCCTGCACTGTCGGTCTCAGTCATTTCTTCTTCTTGGCGACCTCATCGTGCCCGCGAAACTGGACCGTGCTGAAGGGTGAGGCCGGCACGGATGGCTTTTTCGGTTGCTTGGGTTTCTTGGCTTCGCGGCTGCTGCGTAGTTGACTCTTGGCCATGATGGGCTCCTGAATGGCTTGCCTGGAGATAATGGCAATCCCAGCATACGCGCTAAATCGCCGGCGAAGGAAATATCTTTCGCGAAGAACGCGCCATGCGCTCCAGCAGGCCGCAGGGACACATGCCCAGCTTGCGGGAAACAGGCGCATACTGGGGGCGGCAGCACCGGCTGGCGCCAGCAAGCCCAACACGCACGGCGTACCGTGACCGGACAGGAGTCTGCAATGGCACTGAATTTTCCCAATCCCAGCCGCAGCTACGATGCGGCGCGGCACTGCGTTTGCTTCTGGGGCTACGACAACGCGCGCGAAGTGGCCTTTCAGGTCACTGACGAAATCCTTCTGCGCCTGAGCCACCAGGGTGCCGCGGAAGAATCCGCCCTTCTCGCCACCTTCGACCATCATCGGGACCAGATCCTGCAACTGGCCAGGGACCTCTACAACCCCGGGGAACGTACCACCTACACGATTTCCTGACCGGAAAAACACAGCGCGGGGGGGGGGGGGGGGGGGGGGGGGGGGGGGG